>DATIRH010000184.1:0-1729 GCA_035469845.1 Proteiniclasticum sp.
CATAGTGATTTCTTATGAGCACGTGACATTTCCCGAACAACTTACCTTGTGCAATCTTTTCGGCCACAGCAATGGAATGTTCAAGTTCAGCAATGTCTACTAGATAATCAGGTCCTTGAGTATGATTACAGCACGGACAATTTTCCACCTTCGAATCTCTGTCGTAATCCGTGAATCTGTAATGAAAGCTTCCACCTCGATTTTCATTTGAGGGCAAGCGTTTCATAATACAGCGCTTGTTTCCGTTTTCATCCATGAAAACACCGCTATCAATGAATCCGTTTTTTCCATAAACCACTCTTGCTGCTTGCCCCTCTGGGTGTTCATCAGTGAAGGTCACAACCGTTACATTTTTTGTATTGTCCAAGTGCCGAAGTGCAGTCTGAAGCAGTCGTTGACCTATCCCTTTCCCTCTTGAGTCCGGCTGAACAGCAAACCATGAAATGCGGTTACCAGATCTTGAAAAACCGATTATACCAAGCACCCTTCCACTCATTCTGTCGACAGCGGCAAGCGCTTCAAATCTTTCAATTTTTCTTGTCATATAATCATGAAAGACCTGATCCGGATTCATTGGTGAACTGTTGAAAAGCTCAGCGACAGTTCCTGAAAGTTCTATCCAAGCCTGTCTGTCTTTCTTTGTTACCCACCTGATGAGCATCGATCTATCCCCTCCCCAGTTTATATCGAGACTGCAAATCTATTCGTTTCTTCACTACTGATCAATTCATATATACATTTTACTCTAATCACGCTGCGGATCCAAACCAATATTTTAATGAAAGTACACCTCGAAAAAACCGTAACTGCATAATACAGCTACGGTCTTCAAAACCCATATATTCACTAGAAGTCACCTGATAAATCAGCTGATTCAAGGGATTTATACTTGTAATCGGTAGAGGGCTTCGCTGGGTCATCACATTGTCAGCACCCACTTACGGATTTCTATGGTACGGATATGATTTCTACTCTTTCAAAGTCTTCTAAAAAAACAGCTCTCCAGCTTTATATCCTGCAGGTAGCTCTTCTTCAGTTAAAAACTGGAAACTTTCATCCCGTAGTATAGGCAGGAATGCTTCAAAAGGAGTTCTTTGGAACTCATTTCCATAACTGCTGGCACCGAACCATTTCCCTTCTTTACTGCTTGCATGGAGATCCCGCGCAAATTTTGTGTGGTTCGAGCAGTCATGCACTGCAATATCCCACTTCTCTTCATCCGCGATCTTCATGAGTTTAAGTGTCAGTTCTCGGCTCCAGATTGGAGAAATATAGCCATGTCTGGCAATATACATGTTTTCTCCGTAATAGTTGTCGATATTGTTTTCATTCAGATGCAGTTCTGCACAATTGATGAAATCAAGCTTTGTGGCAAGGATCGCTTCCTTCTTCTTCAAAAATGTATCGAAGAACTCAGGCGTCATTGGGGTTTCAATTCCTACAGTTTTGATGTACTTCTTCGCGATTCTGATATTATCGATGACCTTATCAGAACACTTAGCCGCACCCAGGTTAAACCGCAGTTCATCAAGGCCAGCTTCTCCCAGAGCTTTCAGATTCTCTTCTGTAGCCAGAGTACCATTGGTATAAAGATGCTGGTAAATTTTAGCTTCCTTGAACTTTTTAACGATGGGATAGTATTTCTCGATTTCCATGAAAGGTTCGAGATATACATAACAGATTCCCGTTGGTTTCTTGTAAGTGGAAAGCAGCAGATCAATGTCCTTCT
>DATIRH010000185.1:0-2280 GCA_035469845.1 Proteiniclasticum sp.
ATAGACCTTATAGTTTCTGCCCTGATAGATTTCCATCTCTCCTGGTGATTCATGGCATCCTGCAAGGATGGACCCTAGCATAGCAGCGCTGGCTCCTGCAGCGAGAGCTTTCACGATATCCCCGGAATACTTGATTCCACCGTCTGCAATGACAGGGATGCCCAGATCCTTCAGTGCGTCCACACAGTCCATTACAGCCGTAAGCTGAGGTACACCGACTCCAGATACCACTCTCGTGGTACAGATGGAACCAGGTCCGATGCCTACTTTCACAGCATCCGCTCCTGCTTCAGCCAGATCCAGTGCACCTTGTGCTGTAGCAATATTTCCTGCAATGACCTGAAGATCCGGATAGGAAGCTTTGATCTTCCTCACACCTTCCATGACACCTTCTGAGTGTCCATGAGCAGTGTCAAGAACAACTACATCCGCACCAGCATCCACAAGGGCCTTTACACGTTCCATCATATTTTGGGTGATTCCCACACCAGCTCCGCAGAGAAGTCTTCCTCTGGAATCCTTTGCCGAATTCGGGAACAGTCTTGTTTTCTCGATATCCTTGATGGTGATGAGCCCTTTCAGGTTGTTGTCCTCATCCACCAATGGAAGTTTTTCGATCTTATGAGTCTTTAGAATCTGTTTGGCTTCCTCAATGGTTGTACCTTCAAGAGCAGTAATGAGATTTTCCTTTGTCATCACGTCGGAAATCGGCTTCTCATAATCTGTTTCAAATACCAGATCTCTATTGGTCACGATGCCCACCAGTTTTCCATCTGTTGTAATCGGTACGCCGCTGATTCTGTAGCGCTTCATCAGTTCGTTGGCTTCAGCAACACTGTTTTCAGGGCTCAAGTGGAACGGATTGACGATGACTCCATTTTCCTGTCTTTTCACGATATCCACTTCATGCGCCTGTTCTTCAATGGACATGTTCTTGTGGATGATGCCGATGCCACCTTCTCTAGCCATGGCAATTGCCATAGTGGATTCTGTCACAGTATCCATGCTTGCACTCATAAGTGGAATATTCAGCATCAAAGTCTTTGTGAGTCTTGTCTTTACAGATACGTCCTTTGGCAGAACCTCCGACTTGTTTGGTACCAGTAGTACGTCATCAAAAGTATACGCTGTCTTTAAAATTGTTCCCATTTAGTCCTCCTTCATATTAAAAAAGCATACCCGAAATCACATGCGTGACAAGGGTATGCTTAAAAAGAGCACCTTGTCACTCATAGGCGGAAATTACTTTGGCTTCCGGTAGAAACGCCCCTCCATATCAAGGGCTTATACGAGTAACTGTCTTTATTAAATTAAATCTAATTATAGTTATCCTTTACCCTAATGTCAAACGCATTTTGCAGGAATTGTGTTATTCTTCACATCTTTCTAAAAGATAACCTTCACAACTAAACAATCCGCATCTAAATGCCGAAGATGTTATTGATTTTTTCCACGTGAGAAATCAATAGACCTAAGAATAGAAAAGGAAGAAAATAGATTTCTCTTTTCTGTCTGACAAAAGAGAACAGGAGCCCTAGACAGGAAGCATAAAACAAAGTGTAGAACACATTCCGTCCATAGGCCATAGAAATGAAGAGAAGGATCCATAGATCCCCCTCTCCAAAATAGAACTGAAGCTTTTTGTTTCCTCTGTAGATGGGAATAAGAATCATAAAGATGGCAGCAATATAACTTCTTGTCCCATAAAAGAGATAGAGTGCAGATGGTGCCATGGCATAGAGAGAATAATCGTATACTTCTCCGCTGTGGGCATCTGTGATTACTCCTACTAGAAAAGAGGAGTAGAACAGCATCTCTATAAT
Organism: Proteiniclasticum sp.; assembly: GCA_035469845.1. Lineage (GTDB taxonomy): Bacteria > Bacillota > Clostridia > Clostridiales > Clostridiaceae > Proteiniclasticum. Next base: position 1,824 of record DATIRH010000185.1, read on the forward strand.
CGAAAACTGAAATCCGATGGATGTTCCTATTAGGGTCAGCGTGAATGGCAATATAATCTGTAATTTTATTTTCACAGTATCCCGAAGGACGTGGGCACCGCAAAAACAAGCGAAGAGCGGAAATAGAATACTACAAATGATCTGCATACCACTATCCTCAATCAGGTATAACAGGAATTGGAATCGCCTTACCTTCAGCAAATAGTCGAAGCTTACTGATGGTGAGCCCTGTATAATCATCTTTGATCTTGGCATATACACTTTTAAAGTCATCACCCAGAAAGTTTATTCCGCTTAATACAGCAGTATCTGAAATATCAGTTGCAGCATCCAGATTATAGATGTCGATATAATTGAGTGCTTCTCTCACATGCGCTCTCTGCTCCATTTCATTGGCTTTATCCACAATGCCCTGATACTTCGGAGCAGACATAGCCATGAGCACGCCTGATATAGC
>DATIRH010000186.1:0-3066 GCA_035469845.1 Proteiniclasticum sp.
AATGATAACCTGAAACATAGGGATCCGTCAGGACAACTGTGTTGTCATTCTTTCTTCCAAAAGTCGTTTCTTCCGAAACACTCATGGTTGCTCCTTTTTTCAGCCCTTTATTCTCGCCGATCTGAAGGATTGTCAGTTTCAGAATGTTTCGTTTTTCTTCCTTTACTCCGTCCATATCTTTTGACATAAGCATCAGTGAACGGATTATAATAAAAAATAATATGATTACGAAAAATCTTGTAAAAGCCAGACTGATAATACGCTGAATATCCATAATTTCCTCCCATTAATTTTAGACTGATATTATTCTACCCTGAAAAGATTAATATTATTTGAATTCCATCTTAATCTCTCGCTGATTTGTTGTTCCTATAGACTGATTATAATCAGTCTATTTATCTAATTCTATATCAAAAAACACATTACACCAATAGTGACGTCTTCTTTGATAGTAAAGCTCCGCTCTGATCTATCAACCAAATCATAGACCCGAGCGGAGCATTTCAGCTATTATAACATTTTTTTAAGATACTGGCCTGTGTAGGAAGCTTCATGCAGGGCCACCTCTTCAGGTGTACCTGTTATCAGAACTGTACCACCCTTGTCTCCACCTTCAGGTCCCAGATCAATGATATAATCTGCGGTTTTTATGATGTCCAGATTATGTTCAATGACAATGACAGAGTTCCCTGCGGAAACCAGCCTCTGCAGTATCTCAGTGAGACGCTTCACATCATCCGTATGAAGACCTGTGGTAGGTTCATCCAGAATGTAGAGTGTCTGTCCTGTACTGACCTTAGAAAGCTCAAAGGCAAGCTTGATTCTCTGCGCTTCTCCTCCGGAGAGCTGCGTGGATGGTTGACCCATCTTCACATAACCCATACCCACATCCATGAGCGTCTTGATCTTTCTGTGGATTCTCGGAAGATTTTCGAAGAATTTCGAGGCCTCTTCCACCGTCATGTAGAGTATATCAGAAATATTCTTCCCCTTGTACTTCACTTCCAGCGTCTCTCTGTTGTATCTTTTCCCCTTGCAGATTTCGCAGGGTACATAGACATCGGAGAGGAACTGCATCTCGATCTTGATGATGCCGTCACCGGAGCAGGCTTCGCAGCGTCCACCCTTCACATTGAAGGAGAATCTGCCAGGCTTGTACCCTCTGGCTTTCGCTTCCGGTGTGTTTGCATAGAGATCTCTGATCTTGTCGAAGACACCGGTATAGGTTGCAGGATTTGATCTTGGCGTTCTTCCGATGGGACTCTGGTCGATATCGATGATCTTGTCGATATTTTCGATTCCTGTCACATCATCATGCTTACCAGGAAGGATCCTTGCTTTGTTCACCTTTCGGTGCACGGCCTTGTATAGTATGTCGTTGACCAGAGTGGATTTTCCGGATCCTGAAACCCCTGTCACTGCAACAAGTTCTCTAAGTGGAAAATCAACACTGATGTCCTTCAGGTTATTTTCTCTAGCCCCTTTCACCGTGATAGAGGTTCCGTCCCCTTTTCTTCTCGTCTCCGGAACTTCGATCTTCATCTCGCCGGTGAGGTATTTCGCTGTGATGCTCTTTTTCGATTTCATGACCTGCTTCACAGTCCCTTTGGCGACAACTTCTCCACCATGTTCTCCGGCACCAGGGCCGATGTCCACAACATAATCGGCATTTCTTATGGTATCTTCATCATGCTCCACCACAATCAGCGTGTTCCCATTGTCTCTGAGGGCTTTCAGCGTTTCTATGAGCTTGTTGTTGTCCCTCTGATGAAGACCGATGGAAGGCTCATCCAGAATATACAGTACACCCATAAGACTGGAGCCGATCTGGGTGGCAAGCCTTATTCTCTGGGCTTCTCCACCAGATAAGGTTCCTGCATTACGTGCAAGATTAAGATATTCCAGACCTACATTCACAAGGAAATTCAGTCTCACACGGACCTCATTGATGATCTGTTCTCCGATGATCACTTCACGATCCGTAGGCTTATAAGCATCAATGAATCTCAGTGCCTCATCTATGCTCATGATTGTGAACTCGTAGATGTTCTTTCCTGCTATGGTCACGGACAGCACTTCAGGCTTCAGTCTTGCTCCATTACAGGTCGGGCAGGGATTGCTGCTCATGTACTGCTCGATATCTCCCTTGATGTAATCTGAACCGGTTTCCATGTAACGCCTCTTCAGGTTGTTGATTTCTCCTTCATAGGCATAGTTATATTCACCACGAGAATAGTTTTTCGTGTAGAAGACTTTCAGCTTGACCCCTCTGGTCCCGTAGAGCAGAATATCCACGATATTCTCCGGCAGATCCTTGATTGGTGTGTCAAGATCGAATTTATACTTTTTGGACAGTGCCTGTAAGATTCCATAGGTCCATGAATCTTCTTTCAGTCTTCCATCTCCCCAGGAAGCAAAAGCGCCTTCCATGATGCTTTTCTTTCGATCCGGAATGACCAGATTTTCATCAATCTCAAGAAGTGTACCCAGTCCATCGCAATGCTCACATTTTCCATAAGGTGCATTGAAGGAGAAGAGCCTTGGCTCCAGCTCCTCTATACCGATATTATGGATAGGACAGGCGAACTTTTCAGAAAACCTGAGATCTTCTCCATCAATGATGCTGACGATGACAGTTCCTTCGCCAAGCTTCAGTGCCTGTTCGATGGACTCTGAAAGTCTTCCCTTGATGTCCTCACGGATCACAAGACGGTCAATGACCGCTTCTATGTCGTGCTTCAAGGTCTTCTTCAGGTTCACTTCCTCTTCGGAAATGTCGATGACGGTTCCGTCCACCCGGGCTCTCACATATCCCGCCTTCTTGATGGTTTCAAAGACTTTTTCATGCTCTCCCTTTTTTCCTCGGATCATAGGCGCAAGAATCTGGACTCTCGTTTTTTCCGGAAGTTCAAGAATCTTGTCCACCATCTGATCCACACTCTGGGAGGAAATCTCATTCCCGCAGATCGGACAGTGTGGAACGCCCAGTCTCGCATACAGAAGTCTCAGATAATCATAGATTTCTGTGACCGTTCCCACGGTGGAACGTGGGTTTTTGGATGTGGT
>DATIRH010000187.1:0-2009 GCA_035469845.1 Proteiniclasticum sp.
CCTTATCTTTCGATTCGATTTGCAACAGTAGAATCCTGATCTATATTGAGTTCTTCACTGTATTCCACAGTTCCGATTCTGCATCCAGGACAGAGTGTTACACGCTGCCCACTCACGCTCTCGCAAGTGGTGTTTTCCAGATAGATTTCATCGCCTTCAATCACATTGACCTTCAAGGAACCTTTTCCTTTTCCGAAGAATGATTTCAGAATACCTACAGCATAACTGTCTGTTTCTTTCACAGTAATCTTCGCTCCAACAAGTTCCCTCACTTCAGAACGGGTCGCCAGTTTCAGTTCACAAGTCTCGCAGTTGACGACTCCACCTGAGGTTATGCCACCTTCCAGTTTGAAATCTTCACATTCCATGTCTCCGCCAACTGTAATCTCGCCAGTTAATTTTAAATTGTTGCTTTTTATGAAATTCCCCACTTTTATTCCTCCGGAAAGAGAGATTTCTTTTCCGGTTAAGGAACCAGTAATTGAGGATCCGCCTGAAATCTTTATTTCATCCGAATATACATTTCCGTTGATCTTACATGCACCAGATACTTTGCAGCTGTCTGCTTTCACGTTTCCGTCCACAGTGATGGCTCCTGAGATGTTCATTGTCTCGCATAAGATGTCCGATGTTATTTTGCTTGCGCCTGATACTCTGACGTCTCTATATTCACCGCCTGTTGAAACAGTTGCTCCGGATGTTCTCAAATCTCTTTTCTCCATGATTCTCCTCCAAGTTAAATTATTTTAAGTTTCAGTTTTTCCACAGCGCTTCTGATACTGTAGTTCTCTACAATGGGCGCCTGGTCTGAATAGAAGATTTCTCCGTTTCTGTGCAGTAGTGATACACTCACGCCGAACTTGCGGTATACACTTAAACTTGGATCCTTGTCCTTTATAGACTCATAATTGTCACTGAGCATACGAAGGATTCTTGACATGTCCTCGATGCTTAAATGACCCTGTTTGAGAAGGTCCTCCGATATATACATGTAGAGAATATCTTCAAAATTATATTCTTCTTTTCCTTTAAATATTTCCTCATAAAGATTGATGATTTCTTTGCTTAGAATCTGAAGATGCAAAAGTTCTTCACGTCTTCTTATCATAGCCTCCGGCATGTTTGAAGAAAATTTGTCTGCCAGATCGTCCAATGAAGATCCATCTTTCATATTTATGATCTGATCGATTCTATCTAGAATCTTATTTCTAGGAAAGAATGTTTCCTGACCAGTGTAGGTCGATTTCTTCATGAACCAGTCTTCCGGAATCAGTTTTTTCCTTTTCCATCTATAAAGCTGTCCGTAAGATATATCCATTTCTGTAAGTAAATCTTTCTTAGAAATTAATTCTTCCATATTGCTCACCTCTTGATGATAATGTAACATAACATTGTTACGTTGTAAAGGGGTAAATCAAAAAAACTTGATCTTTTTTTAAAGATTATGAAATTGTTAATATCAGCTGTAATCATTACCTACTGCTAGATAAATCACTATTTTGAGTCCATATTGTTTGAAATTTATCAACGAAACAAACCTATGATCTTGCGTTTGTCATATTTCCGCGGATGTATGATTGCGTAACAAACCTCCCCGCAGAATGAACCCTTTTACTGACTTTTTTCTATTCATCTCTTTGTGAAAACTGCATCATTGAGAAATTCCGATCGACGAAAAAGTACCCCTTAAGGATTCTCATGAATCCTTAAGGGGTACTGAATCTGGATCTTATTAAGCCGTTACAGCTACTTTTTTAGCATATTCTATGCCCTTTACGATGGCTGCTTTGTTCATTTCAAAGAACGCTTCTTTACCATGTCCCTTAAGAGCGCCTAAGAGAGCTTCTTCAGAAATGACTTCTGTCATTCCGACGAGTGCTCCAAGCAGAACCATGTTTGCAATCTTCACAGAACCGATTTCTCCAGCTTCATCTTGAGCTGGAATTCTAAGTACTGTGACATCTTCTCTTGTAACATCTCTTGTAACAAGATTGGAGTCAAGAATAATC
>DATIRH010000188.1:0-16437 GCA_035469845.1 Proteiniclasticum sp.
AGCGAACCATAAATATATGGCTCGCTTTTTTATATGTATTTTTTTATTATTGATACATTTTATATATTTATTTTATATTAAATTTTAAAGTATCTCTTTTCTTCCTTCAAAGGATTTTGATAGCGTGACTTCATCCGCATATTCAAGATCACTTCCAACAGGCATTCCTGAAGCAATTCTAGTCACTTTGACATCCAGTGGTTTTAGCACTCTAGAGATATACATTGCTGTTGCTTCACCTTCTATGGTGGAGTTTGTTGCCACAATGACTTCTCTGATTTCTCCGGACATACGCTTAACCAGTTCTTTGATTTTAATATCTTCTGGTCCTCGCCCTGCCATAGGTGAAAGACTGCCATGAAGGACATGATACACTCCGTTAAACTCCCGTACTCTTTCAATGGCCATAATATCTTTTGGCTGTTCAACCACACAAATAATATTATGGTCCCGGTTCGGATTGCCACAAATGGCACATGGATCTTTTTCCGTATAATTTCCGCATACCTGACAGTACTTGACGGTTCCTCTTGCTTTAATCAGCGCTTCTGCAAATTCTCGAACCTCATCTTCAGGAAGATTCAGTACATATAGAGTCAGTCTCTGCGCAGTCTTGTTTCCGATACTGGGAAGCTTGGCGAATTCCTCGATAAGCTTCTCAATGACAACTGGATAAAAATCCATTTATATTCCTCCTAGAATAAGCCCGGCATTCCTCCAGCCAGCTTACCCATCACTTTCTCTGCATCTTCATCTGCCATCTGCATTGCAGCATTCACAGCTGATAGTACTAAGTCCTGCAGCATTTCTACATCTTCAGGGTCCACTACATCTGGATTGATTGTGACGCTCTGTAATCTCTTCTTACCTGTAACCACTACCGTAATAGCGCCACCGCCAGCAGATGCTTCGTATTCCTTTGTTTCCAGATCCTTCTGGTTCTTTTCCATATCCTTCTGCATCTTCTGCGCCTGCTTCAGCAGGTTGTTCATATTTCCTCCGCCCATTCCTGGGAATCCCTTAGCCATAATTCATACCTCCATATATTTTATCTTTTTATAATTTACTATAACTTTTCTTATCTTGCAACCCTATTCATCTACAACATCAATGCCGAACTTCTTAAGTGCATCATCAAATGTCTCCACTTGAGCCGTTTCCATTTTTTCTGTGCGTTCACCTTCAACAGTGAATTTGAACTTCACCGGTTCACCTAAAATTGAACTAGCAGCTTCTTCTAAGATATCTCTGTTCTCTTTCTTTTCAAGTCGCTTCTTGCTGAATCCATACTCCTTGGTAAACCTGACTTCAATGATTCCACGATCACACTTATACGGCTGACCTACAATGATAGAAGCCTGGATGATCATCTGCCTTCTTGCCTTTAAAGCTTCCATGATTTCTTTCCAGTTCCGCTTGACCATATCAAGCGTAACCTTGCAGTCATCATTAAATGCCTCTTCTTCGATTCTCACTGCATTCTTGATCACTTTCAGCTCTTCAGGAGTTGTTAAAGTATCGGATTTCGATTTCTTCTCAGGCACCTTTGGTGTTTCACTCGTACCAGTTGCCACTGGCTGTGTACTTTGCGTTTCTGCTTTTGCTGGGACAGTGTGTCCACGTCTCAAGTAGTCTTCGATGATGGACAGTCTGCCTAGTACTGATTCCTGGGATACATCCAGCTCATTTTTAGTCAGGCTTATGATCGCAAGTTCAAGATAGATTCTAGACAGCTTGCTGAATTTCGCCTGCTCTTCAGCCTTCTGCAGAAGCCTGATGATTCTCGTGATCACTTCATTGGAAGCGATATCGCCTTGTCTCTTGATCACTTCAATATCTTCTTTTGAAAGATCAATGACCTCTTCCGGGTTCGGCATGATTTTAGCAACCAGAATGTTTCTGAAATGCGTGATCAGATCTTTTGTAAAGCTGTAGGGATCTTTCCCTCCATCTACCACTTCATCAAGGATCCGGATCGATTCCTTCACATTTTTTCCGAGCATCGCTTCAGAAAGTCTAAAGAGATTTTCCTGTCCGGATAGTCCAAGCATATCCAGGATGTCTTCATAGTCCAGCTTTCCTTCTCCCATGCTGATCGCCTGGTCCATGATGGAAAGTGCATCTCTCATGGCACCATCCGAGATGCGTGCGATGAGATCAAGAGACCGGTCTTCTCCATAGATTCCTTTTTCAGTCACAATACGCCTTAAGCGCTTTGAAATCTCCGTATATTTGATCCGCTTGAAATCAAATCTCTGGCATCTAGATAATATGGTCACCGGAAGTTTCTGCGGATCCGTTGTGGCTAGAATAAACACGACGTGTTCCGGTGGTTCTTCCAATGTTTTCAGGAATGCATTTACTGCTCCTGTCGAAAGCATGTGCACCTCATCCAGGATGTATACTTTATACTTTCCTTCATGGGGTGGATACTGAACTTCATCAATAAGATCTCTGATGTCGTCCACCTTATTGTTTGTTGCAGCATCCTGCTCGACTACATCCAGAGACATCCCTGCATCGATTTTCACACACATGTGACATTTATTACAGGGTTCCCCATCCTTAAGATCGACACAGTTCAGCGCTTTCGCCATGATCTTTGCGCAGGTGGTCTTACCCGTTCCTCTTGTTCCACTAAAAAGATAGGCATGGCCAATGCGATTGGCTTTTATTTCATTAATGAGTGTGGTGGTGATATGTTCCTGCCCAATCACATCACTAAATACTCTAGGTCTCCATTCACGATAAAGTGCGGTATATGCCATGACTTTTTCTCACCTGCTTCCTAAAATTTCTTACCTTTTTATTATACATGAGATACTCATCTTTTTCATGGATTCTCAAGAAGTTCATAAGAAACTACGGTTCTTTCGTTTATTCTTAATATAATTGAATATTCTGATATATAGTGTTATGTTGATAGTAGGAAAACATGTTAAATTATTCACCTGAATTGTATTAAAGGATGATGGTTTATGATTCAATTTATTTTTGGGATCGTAGGTGGAACAGCTCTCCTCATGTATGGCGTAGATATGATGGGAGAGGGCCTGGAACGAATGTCAGGAAATATGATGAAGAATATTCTGGAGAGATTCACGGGTAAGCTATGGAAAGCTTTCCTCGCTGGAATCTTTCTGACTGCGGTTGTGCAGAGTTCCACCGCTATATCAGTTCTCAGCGTAGGATTTGTAAATTCGGGAATCATGAAGCTCACTCAGGCCATAGGCATCATTTATGGCGCAAATATTGGAACCACCATCACTGCACAGTTCATGGCATTCAGTTTCAGTTTTAACCTCATACAGCTCTCCTTGCCCATAATCGCTTTGGGATTTGTCATGAAAATCACCGGTAAGGGTTCTAAACTGAAAAATGCGGGACACTCTACAATGGGTGTAGGTTTTCTTCTCCTGGGACTTATGGTTCTTAACGAAGGTATTCCCTATATGCAGGAAAATACATCCATCCAGTATTTCTTCTCCCATTATGCTTCCAACGTCTTTTTAGGAATCCTCATCGGAACCATCACAACAGCTCTTGTTCACAGCAGTTCAGCCACCGTCGGTATTGTCATTCTTCTTGGCAATGCGGGTCTCATCTCGCTCACCACCGCTGTGATTCTCATGCTGGGTGACAACATCGGAACTTCCGTTACAGCACTTATTGCATCCATAAATGGAAATATCAATGCAAAAAGGACCGCCTGGGGACATGCCCTTCACAATGTGATTGGTGTCGTGATCGCCTTGCCGTTTCTGCATGTTTTTGTCCGCTTCATCGAGTATTTTACGCTGACTGTCCAGGGCAGCAGCAATATTCAAGTGCAGATTGCCAATTCCCATACCATTTTCAACATCGTGGTCGCACTTCTATTTCTACCTCTTAATGATTATTTCGTAAAGCTCCTTATGACCATCATAAAGGATAAAAAGCCTGCAGAATCAGCCCAGGAAAGCTACATCGACAAACTATTACTGGATACTCCTGTGGCCGCTCTTGGCGCATCTCTACGAGAACTGAGAAGAGCAGTGAATTATAGTAGAACTATGATAGCAGAAACCTTTTCCTCCATCATAGAGAATAATCTTCTACCACTGAAAGAAGTCAGCGCCATGGAAAAAAACGTCATCCTTCTTCAGAAGGATCTGACCAACTACATGATCGCTCTGTCCAAACAAAACTTAAGTGAAAGCCAGTCCATTATGCTGCCTGGCATCATCAAGGGTGCGAAATATCTGGAACGGATGGCCAATCATACAAACCATCTGATGGATCTTCAAAAGGATCGTCATGAAAAAGAGATGTTCTTCACCCAGGATGCACTAAGTGAGCTTCAGAGCCTCAGTGAAATCATTGATAAAATGTACGATAGGACCTGTGCGAATCTCAATCATTATTCTGAAGCTGATTTTGAGGAGATCAAGTCACTCCATTCATCCATGGATCAAAAAATAGAAAGTTACAGCATCAACCACGTTCATCGTCTTGAAAATGAGGAATGCTCACTTGATGCATCACTTATATACCTTGAAATGCTGTCCACCATAGATCGAATCAGCGATTACCTCTATAAAATCCAGAGGCTCTGTAGATACGAGCTGAAAGGAATCCCAGCACCGATTGACTGAAAAACAAAAATCCTTTGCTTATCACTAAGCAAAGGATTATTTTATCTGAATTAAAACCGTGCACCTAACTCCGTTCAGTAAACGTTCAAGCGTTACCCAAATAGTAAACTCAAAATAGGTTTGCCACGGCACACGAAACATTCTATTTATCGCTGCTACCTTCCGGTTCTGACGAAGTTCATAGACTTCCGTTGCGTGGGACCCACTTATCAACGTCACTTTTAAGGGTCAGACCCTGAAAGTTTAAGCCTCGGTTAGGGATTACACCCTGCTATAGCGGATTGCAGGTTACAGGGCACCGCTAACTCCCCGTCTAGCACGGTAATGGCGGAGAGGATGGGATTTGAACCCATGATCGAGTTTCCCCGATACACGCTTTCCAGGCGTGCGCCTTCGACCACTCGGCCACCTCTCCACAAAGGCTGCTCACAAACTAAAGTTAATGAGCAACACAGTTAATTTTAAAGGAAAACCCCGATTAAGTCAACACTTAATCGGGGTTTATTTATCCGATACTTTATCCGTCAATTTATCCATCTTTTCACTTAAGAACGTTTTGATCTTTTTCTCACTTTTCCATAGACCATCTTCAGGAAACCAAGTCCTGGCTTAGGGTCTTTAAAGCTTAAAATCGCCGGTGCCTTGCGTCTGAAAAGAGACTTGAAGATTTCCATCTTCGTAAGCTGTCCAGCTCTTACATACTCTCTGATGGCCAGTAGATCCTCATATAGATATCTGAAGTAGATTCTGGAATCATAAGTCTTGTTTTCCTTCTTGATCTTCTCCCCGGTCATTTCCTTATACGCAAGCAGCGGGAAGTTCACTCCGGCTTTTTCTAGAAGACTGTTGAGATTTGTGGTTCTCGTATTGATTTCAATAAGATAGTATTTCCCTGTCTTTTCATCTTTCTTGTATTCAATTTCCCCAAAGCCCTTATATCCGATCTCTTTATAGAATTTTCTGCTCATCTCATGGAGTTCTGGAACCAGTCTCTGCTCTGTATAGACTGATGCGCCGAAATTGATGGGGAACTGACGATGCTTCTGGCAGGTCATCCAGTGCGTCACCTCTGAGTTTACATCTAGATAAGCATCGTAGGTGTACATGTGGTCGTCAAATCCTGGAATGATTCTCTGAATCACACCATCCAGACCATTTTCCTGTATGGTCTTTCTGTATTTTTCCAGTTCCTCTTTGTTGTTTAAAATGAAGTTCTTCACACGGAACTTCGCAACAAACATGGTGGATTCCGTAGGCTTTAAAATACAAGGATACCCGATGTTCTTATCCACCTTTTCAAAAATCATCGGATCGTTCAGTTCAACGCTTTCCGGAATCGGCATCCCATATTTCGTTGCAAGCTTCTCCAGGGTATCCTTCATCATGATGTCCGTCCATTTCCCTTTGACATCCATGGGAAAGAGGTACCCTTCTTTCAAAGCGTCAAAATTTCTGTCTATGAACTCCACATAGGGGTCTCCGCTGGGAAAAAGAACAGGTTTCTCTTTCTCTTTCTTTGCATAGTCCACCATGAACTTCAGAAGTTCCTTCTCATTTTTCTTGTAGTGAGGAACAATAATCTGTTCCTTCAGAAATCTTGACTCTGCACCATAGGTATTTTCCTTGGAATAATCCATGGCCACCGTATGAATGCCTTCTTTTCCAAGACATCTGATAATTGATAATCCTATATAATAATTTGATCCTAAAATAACCGCTTTATTTTTCATCTTATAGTCCTCCATCTGATACTTTAAACATTATAAACCAAAACGTTCTTCTTTGCATAGAAAAACCGAAGAAGAGCCTTGATAGACAAACAAAAGACTGCTTGGCCTCATCAGAAAAGATGGGCTATCAAGCAGTCTATCATTCATCAATATATTATGCTTAGTCTAAATCATGCAGGAACAGTCCGCTTCTCAGCTTCGGTTCAAACCAGGTTGATTTAGGCGGCATGACCATGCCCGCATCGGAGATGGAAATAAGGTCCATGATGGTGGTAGGATACACGGAGAACGCAACCTTCATGTCTTTGGATACTCTTCTCTCCAGCTCCTCAAGACCTCTTATACCACCTACAAAATCAATCCTCTTATCCACTCTGGGATCTTCAATCCCTAGGACAGGATGAAGAAGATGATCCTGAAGAATCTTGCAGTCCAGTCTCTTTAACGGATCTTCATCAAAAACGATATGATCCTTTGCTGTAAGTTTGTACCACTTCTTTTCCACATACATACCGAAAGTATGCTTTTCTTCAGGTCTGTATGGGCCTTCTCCTTCAAAAGGAGTCACTGTGAAGTCCTTTTCGATGGCCTTGATGAATTCGTCCTTGCTGCAGCCATTGAGGTCCTTCACAACGCGATTGTAATCCATGATTCTAAGCTCATTGCTTGGGAAAATCACTGAAAGGAAATAGTTGAACTCTTCCTCTCCAGTGTATTCTGGGCTATGCTCTCTTCGCATCATGCCCACTCTTACGGCAGATGCCGCTCTATGATGACCATCTGCGATATAGAGGGACTCGACAGCACTGAACTTCTCCACGAGTTTTTCTATGATCTCATCATCGAGAATCGCCCATGCAGTGTGTTTTACACCATCTTCTGCTACAAAGTCATACAGAGGATCATTTTCCTTCTTGTATGTTTCGATAATATTTGTAATCTCTTCTTTGAATACATAGGTAAGGAAAATCGGTCCGGTGTGGAAATTGGTCACATCCACGTGACGGATTCTGTCCGCTTCCTTTTCCGCTCTTGTGAATTCATGCTTCTTCACAACATTGTTCATATAGTCATCAATGGAAGCCAGCGAAACAAGTCCTGTCTGAGGATGTCCATCCATCTCTAAAGTATAGATGTAGAGCCCCTTCTTGTCTTCTCTCACAAGTGTACCATCTTCTATGAATCTCATCAGTGTCTCACGAGCTTTCTCGTAGACTCTCTGGTCATAATGGTCTATGGACGGATCAAGATCGATCTCCGCTTTATCCACATGAAGAAAGCTGTATGGATTATCCTTGACCATCTCTCTTGCTTCTTCGGTATTCATAACATCATAGGGTAGCGCAGCAACCTGATCTGCAAGGTCTTCATTCGGTCTTACTGCCTGAAACGGTCTAATTATAGCCATGATTTTTCTCCTTTATGTTACGCGAAAAACGCTTTGATGATGGACACGATTTCCTCACCGATTCTCAGCTGTGCTTCCTCTGTAGAGGCCCCGATATGCGGTGTAAGTGAAATCTTATCATGAGTGTAGATTCTCTCATTCTTTGTCGGTTCTTCTTTAAAGACGTCAATGGCAGCCGCAGATACCTTTCCGCTGTCAAGTGCATCGCAAAGTGCGTCCTCATCAATGAGTCCACCTCTGGCAGTATTGACAAGGTAAACGCCATCCTTCATTTTTTCAATTTCTTCCTTACCGATCAGATAAGGTCGGTCTGCCAGTTTCGGCATATGAAGTGAAATGAAGTCTGCTTCCTTATAAAGGTCTTCAAGTGCAACATACTTGTTCGGTTCATTTTCAGGCTTGTGACCACTTCTGTTGGTATAGATCACCTTCATTCCAAGGGCATTGGCTCTTATAGCCACTTCTCTTGCGATTCTTCCAAATCCGATGAGACCCAGAGTCTTTCCTGCAAGTTCGATACCACTGTATTTCTTCTTGTTCCATTCTCCATTTCTCATGGTCACATTCGCACTGTGAATGTGTCTTGCGATGGTAAAGAGATGTCCGATGGCAAGTTCCGCAACGGATGCACTGGATGCATTCGGTGTATTTCTTACTGCGATGCCTTTTTCTTCAGCATACTTCACATCGATATTATCCACACCGACCCCGCCTCTTATGATAAGCTTCAGTTTTCCGGTCACCAGTGCTTCATCGATAAGTGGCTCTCTGATTTTTGTGGCTGATCTTACAGTAATCACATCAAATTCTTTGATTTTTTCATTGAGTTCAGCTAGTTCATAGTGTTCATTGACGACTTCATAGCCTAAGTCCTCAAGTGCTCTTATTCCACCAGCTTCCATTCCGTCAGCAGTCAAAATTCTGATCATATTATCTCCCCCTTGTACAATAGATTTCTATGCGTTGGTTTCTTCAAATTCTTTCATGAATTTAACAAGCGCTTCCACACCGGCTTTAGGCATTGCGTTGTAGATGGATGCTCTCATACCGCCAACGGATCTGTGACCCTTCAGGTTTGAGAATCCCTTCGCAGCAGTTTCTTTTACAAACTTGGCATCAAGCTCTTCGTTGCCTGTAAAGAAAGTCACATTCATCATGGATCTGTTTTCCTTAACAACATTTGTCTTGAAAAGTTTGCTGGAATCCAGATAATCATAAAGTAGAGCAGCTTTTTCTTCATTATGCTTCTTCATGCCGTCAAGTCCGCCCATGGAATCTACCCAGTCAAGAACAAGTCCTAGGATGTAGATTGCATAAGTTGGTGGTGTGTTCAGCATGGAATCATTTTTGACCATTTCATCATATCGAAGCATGATCGGTGTCTTTTCCTGTGGTTCTCCTACCAGGTCTTCCCGGATGATGACGACAGTGAGTCCTGCAGGTCCCATGTTCTTCTGGGCTCCAGCATAAATCAGCGCATACTTTGAAACATCCACAGGTTTAGACAGGATGCAGGAGGAAATGTCAGAAACGATCGGCACGCCATCTGTTTCTGGAAGGTAATTGAATGTAGTTCCAAAAATAGTGTTGTTTTCACAGATATGAAGATAATCCGCATCCTTTGTAAGTTTCAGTTCTTCCTGAGTCGGAATATGACTGAAGTTATCTCCTTTGCTTGTAGCGGCCAGATTGATTTCTCCGTACTTCTGCGCTTCCTTATAAGCCTTGCCAGAGAAGCTTCCTGATACGATGTAGTCCGCTTTTCCGCTCTTGACCAGAAGATTCAAAGGAATCATGGAGAACTGAAGAGTAGCTCCACCTTGCAGGAACAGCACCTTGTAATTATCAGGAATAGACATGATCTCTCTCAGTTTCGCTTCTGTACTTTTGATGATCTTGTCGTAGACCTTGCTTCTATGACTCATTTCCATAACAGACATTCCTGAGCCCTGGTAATCAAGCATGTCAGCAGCAGCTCTTTCTAGTACGATTTCAGGCAACATGGATGGACCAGCTGAAAAGTTAAAAATTCTTGACAATGTAATCGCTCCTTTAAGTTTGAATTGTTTCATTATAGTACTTTCATTATGTCATCTAAAAAAATATTGGTAAACCTTATTTTACAGTATAAAAATGAACCATTTCTAAATTCGCATTAAAGGTCCGTTCATTAAAAAAATCTCGAAATTAAAACTTGTAATCATTTACACAATACTGAATTGTATGAATAATATTTCTTACATTGGCATTGCGCATTTTTCCACCTCTCATGGCCAATTCGAGGTCAGATGTGTTTTAAATGAGGAATTTCGTCAATTCTCAGATTCTTCCTTTTCAAGATACACTTTTTCTACATAGGGTGAGGTCATGGCATTGAGAAGTCCCCCGTATTTCACGTAGAACTTGATGATATCTCCCACCTGATACCCTTCCCTGTCTTTAGACAGGTCTATGATGAGATGATCTGAGCTTGCACCTAAAATGCTCAGATTCTTATTGAACGGGACAATCCCGGAAGGATCCACATCCTGTTTCCCCAGAGCCAGTATGGCTCGTCTTATGATTCCACGGTCTTCATGCTTCGGTATATTTCCGAAGGCATCTCTTCCGATTCTTCCATGGGGAACTGAAGGCTTGTCTTTCAGTTCGATGATCTGGGCTTTGAGAACAAAGGCATCCTCATGAAGACCGTCAAATCTCTGCCCGAAGGCGGTTTCTTTTCCAAGTAGAATCACTTCTCCCAGTCTCAGATTGTTGATTCCCTTGGGCATCCCATTTTCTTCATTGATCAGATAAATACTGGAAGAACTTCCGCCGGAGACGATATCAATCTGAAGATCATATTTGATCCTCATGGTTTCTGAAATCTCCACCAGTCTAAGAAGCGTGGTCTGTTCCGGAATGACGCCACCATAGCAGGTAAGGTTCACGCCAAAACCCCTGATGGCAACACCCTCTATTTTTATAGCCTCACGTACAAACTGCTCCACTCTATGATAGCGGATACCCTCACGATAATCGCCCAGGTCCACCATGATGATGACCTTATGCACGATGCCTAGAGAAGTGGCTTCCTTTCCGATGAGTTTCAAAGTGTCCAGTTCTGAATTGAGGCTGTAATCACAGTACTTCACCACATCGTGAATTTCACTCTGCATCGGAAGTCTTAGAAGCACTTTCTCTCTGGGGAGATCCTTCAGCTTGATGAGATTTTTGATTCTCGCATCAGCGATATAATCAGCTCCCCCATCAAGGATGGCTTTCGCGATCCTTGTTTCAGCCGTAAATCCTTTTGTTACAGCCATCACACTGATGCCAAGAGGTTTCAGCAGGTCATTCACTTTTCTGGAATTGTCTTCCAGTTTCTCTAAATCAATCTCTATGCATGGATACATGTGAAATTCCTCCCTTTTCGTCTATGCCCAGACTTTTCAGCATCAGTTTCAACGCAGCTTCCTTGTAGGAAAGAGAAAGAACACCCAGCGAAGCCAGAAGATACTCCCTATCCAGAAGCACTTCTGCCTCTTTCTTTGGATACAGCTTCTGTCCTCTTCCTTCAAGATGGATTTCCTTAAGAATACTTTCCATGTTTTCAAGTCTTGTGAGCGCACCACCGGTTCCGATAATATATCTTACTTCCGTCAGATCTTTTCCTTCGGCCACAGTTTTTCTGCCGGAAGATTCTCCGAAGAGATTTCTCACAGAGCCTGCATGTCTTTCCACCGAAGCAGAAACCGCCTCTTTCGTCAGTCTTCTGATGATCTCTTTCTCAAGAGGTGTCTCAGGAATTGGTTTCAGCTCATCCAGTCTGATTTCCTCTATGTTCAGTGCTTTACAAAGCTTTTCTTCTCCGATCCGTTCTATGAGATTCTTCCTGTTCACATAAACACCGAGATCCCCTTCCACCGTCCTTTTCGCTTCGGGTTCCGGTGAAATGAGAATTCTACTTATTTCCTCTGCGCCTTTGGTCACGGAATGAACATCCGTGGTCGCTCCACCCACATCGATGATCATGAGGTCGCCCAGCACTTCCTTCAGCACTTTGGCGCTTTCCATCACAGCTCCAGGAGTCGGAAGAATCCTTCCATTGACCAGTTCATAGACCTTATCCATCCCTTTTGCGTGAATGATGTTTTCCTCAAATACCTCCTGAATGATTTTCCTTGCAGGCTCCACTTGAAGAACATCCACCTGAGGGTAGACATTGTCCGTAACATAAAGTCGTCCTTTGTAGGACTCAAAAATCTCGATGATCTCCTCTCTGTTGTCCGCATTTCCTGCATAGATCACTGGAACCGTAAGACCAAGGCCAAGGATTTTCTCCGCATTATAAAGAGCAGTATCTCTTTCGCCATGGTCCAGGCCACCGGCGATCATGATGATGTTGGGATTGATGGCAATGATCTTTTTAAGATCAGAAGGCTTAAGCCTGCCAGATGTGACAAGCTTGATAATTGCACCCGCGCCAAGCGCAGCCTCTTTTGACGCCTTCACTGTCATGTCATGGACCAGCCCGTGGACGCTCATTTTAAGACCGCCTGCTGCACTGGATGTGGCCAGGAATTTATCATAGGTGAGCTCACTCAGGCCAAGCTTCCTTTTAAGGTCCTCCATGGCTTCATGAAGACCGATGGTCACATCCCCTTCCTCCACTGTGGTGACGCCTTGACCCTGTCCTAGAAAGGTTGGATTTTCACTGTTCAGATCATGAAAGGCATTGACCACCGTTGTGGTACTGCCGATTTCTGCAACTAATACATCTATTTTCATCTATTGATCCTCCAGAAGGGAGATCTTATTCTCCTCTAAGTTCTCTTCTCTTTTTCACGAGGAAGGTTGCCACATGAGATCCCTTTGTTCCTCTTCCAAATCCCATATCCAGTCCCGCAGCCAGTGCCAGATCACTGATGATCTGTGTTCCTCCGCCCAGGATGATGATCTTGTCTCTTACACCCTTTTCAGTGGCTACATCGCAGAGCTTTTTCAGGTTCTTGTAGTGAATGTTGTCATGGCTGATGATGGTACTGGCAAGAATCGCATCCGCATGGGATTCGATGGCCGCATCCACCAGCTTTTCCACTGGAACAGAGGTGCCGAGATAGATGGATTCTATTCCGTACTTCTCGATACCACCGTGCTTGATGTCGATGATTTCTCTTAATCCTACAGAATGTTCGTCACTTCCTAAGGTTCCTGCAACGATCTTCAGCGGATACTTCTCGATGTCTTCTCTGATTTCATCATCCGAAAGAAGTTCCGGTTTCTTCTTGATGACAAGGTCTTTGGCATTCAGGGAAAACGGTACTCTTCCCTTGATTTCCACCAGGGTCCCTTCCGCTTCGTGAAGCACTTCCTTGTGAACCACTTCCACATCCAGAAGCCCCATTTTCCTGCCTATCTCAACAGCAGCGGCTTCTGCTGTAAGTTCATCCACTGGCAGCATCATGGTCTGTAAAATGACACCATCTCCTGCCCATTCCACTTCAGGTGTTATATGCTCTTTTGTGAAATACTTTCTGGTTTCCTCCAGTCTGACGTTCACATTGTCCTCAGGGTCCAGTTCATCGATGTAGACGATCTTCTCTCTGTGCTCCAGAGTGTCTCCTGAAATAGGATCGGAAGGACTAGTGTATTTCTCGTCCACATTGTTGTAGCCGAAGAAGGCTGTCACAGGAGCAAAATAATCTTCATCCTTTTCAAAGACCGTATCCGCCGCCAGGCCTCCATCGATCTTTCTGACAATACCGTCACCGTTTCTTTCAGGATAGTATCCTGAGTCCACAAAGAATCCTTTCTCCACAGCTTTGAAATATCCGCCCACTTCCAGAATCTCTTCCAGGAAGAGTACAGCTCTTTCCTTGATTTCTCTCGTCTTGTCTCTTAGGAAACCGTCTTTTTTCAGCTCAATCATTTCCATCAGACCGTCCATTCCCTGGAATGCCTGTTTTGCTGTGGCAAGAGCGCCTATATTGTTGTAGTTCCATGGCACGTTACGTCCTTCATCCGGTGTGATGGTGGACTGGATATCCGCGCCTGTAAGCTCTGAAATCAGAAGATTGAGCACATGAGTCACCGTGGCTTCTCTTGTATCTGATTCCATATATTTTGTATTCTGCTGTGCACGTATGCGGTATTCATCGAAGAATTCACGCAGGGCAACCGCGTAAGGAAGATCCAGTGTCATGGAAGGCGCTGGAGGTGCCGTGGGCGGAACGGTGCTTAAACAGATATTTTCCTTCTCCATACCGGACATCACAGAGAACACGGAATTCAGTGCATGCTGCACCATGAGCTCCGGAAGAACCTTGTAGGCTTCTCTGGCTGTGGCGTTGGCATTATGTGCTCCGTCGATCTGTGCCATTTCGGCAAAGGCCATGATCTTCTTGGCATATCCTGCATCCACAAAGGATCTGACCATATTGATGTTTCTGTACAGTACATTGTACTGAGGATCCTGATGGGCTCCATTGACTCCTTCTTCCGCAAACATGACGGCAATTTCAGGACCTGCCACGCCTGAGACATAGGAATGAAAGTTGATTTCTCTTCCTACCTCTTCTTCGATGAGATCCAGCGCTTTTCTCTGGGCTCTCACCTGTTTTCTGGTGATGGGAATTCCACCCATCCCCTGGGGTGTTCCTTCTATGAGTCCATCATAATGGCTCTGGCCTGCTGTTCTGATGACCATGATGTGGTCAGCGCCATGCCAGGCGGCCATTCTCATTCTTCTGATGTCATCCTCGAATCTGCCCGACGCGATCTCTGTCGTGATGACGGCCTTAGGCTGAGGATCGATGTTCTCGAAATACTTCGCCGAAGGAAGACTTTCACTCTGGGTGAGCGGTGTGCTCATTTCCTTGTAAGTGAACTGTCCCATCTTCAGGTCTTTCTGATGCTCTCTCCAGTGCCATCCTCTTCTCTTGGGGGTGTAGTTTTCTAGGTCCTTCAGTATTTCTTCCACATTCAGCTTCTCGTTCTTTTGAAGTTTCATTATTTGCCCCCCTTGAAGATTATCTTTGCAGTATCGAGATGCTTTCCTTCAGCCATTTCACGGCCGACTTTCAGGTACTCTTCCTTCAGTTTTTCTGCGGTTTTAAGCACGATATTTCCTGCACCTTTTCCCATGAGACCCAGATCCAGCACGTGATTTACAATTGCACCCGCTTCAAGACTTGAAAATCCCATACGAAGAAGCACCGATCTCTCCACCGATGGAGACGTGCTTTTCTTTGATAACTCTATCAGCGGATCCACAATTTCTTCCGCCAGGGAAAAGAATCTTGCCTTGAGCTCCGCATCACTAAGCGCTGCCAGATGCTCCCGTCTACTACTAAAATCGTCCGTTCTTTTATCAGCCATGTTAATATACCCCTACTTTCTCATTTGACTTACATTACTACAATTACACCTAGAAGCTGAAGCTCCAGATTCACAAATTCATATGATTCCCGCACTTCCTCCATGAGATAAAAGAGGTCCAGTTCAGTCACTCTTTCTATCTTCTTGTTTGCCACTATATTCTTAAGCAGTGACCGCTTCAGATTATCCATATCCACAGGTCTAAGCCTGATGTCTTCTATACTCTTAGGCAGAATGATGTTTTTTCCAGGTACTTCTTCCTCAGAATTTCCGAAAAACACGTCCACGCCTCTTTCTCTTGCAAAGGAAAGCTGTGCCAGAGGATGCTTTCCAGCACCTGTATACTCTGTTTCCTGCACCACAATGATGTCTGTCTCCTTCATTTCTCTTGCCAGGGCAAAAGCCGCCGTAAGAGAAGTATTGCCCGCAGGTCCCCTCTCAAGGCCCTCCAGCTGTGCAAGAGCTTCCGTCATGTAGAAGACTTCTCCCTGCTTCACCAGATAGTATTCATCCATATATCTTAAAGGCCTTGCAGCACTTCTTGGCACATCGGATCGGTCCGGGAATGTGGTGAATGGAATGGCGAATCCGGTATGACCCGTGGTAAAGGACTTTTTATTGAAGTCCACATCCGAGGCCATATGAAGTCCTTTGAGATCCACACTGACACCTATGATTCTTGTGTCCACTGCACCAGCCTGCTGTAAGCCCCTTGCTGTGCCTGTAATGTTCCCCCCGCCTGCATGGGTCACAAGGACCGCTTCAGGGAACTTCCCGTATTTTTCCTTCACTTCTTCTGCAATCTCATAGCCCAGACTCTCCACGCCACGGATGCCGAAGGAGGAATAAAGGGACGCATTGAAATATCCAGTTTCTTCCAGAATGCTGAGGAAGGTGTAGAAAAGCTCTGGTCCTACGGTAAGGGAAATGACTTCCGCACCAAGGGCTTCGCATTTTCTTCTCTTCTCCAGTATTTCAGGCTGTCCGACGCCTTCGCTGTCATAGCATTCCTGCACGACGATGCACTTCAGTCCGAGCTTTGCAGCCTGAGAAGCCACTGCTGCACCATAGTTTCCGGAGGTGGCAGTGACGACGCCTTTGTATCCTAGGGCTTTCGCCTTGTAGACAGACAAAGATGCTCTTCTGTCTTTAAAGCTTCCCGACGGATTACCCGCTTCATCCTTGATGAAAATCCGTGCCCCTTTACCAGACTCGGAAAACTGTCTGGCTAAAGCCGTCAGATTTCTTAGCTCCACAAGCGGTGTATCTCCTACAGACACCTCCCGCTGGATTCTTCTGATGTCTT
>DATIRH010000189.1:0-4849 GCA_035469845.1 Proteiniclasticum sp.
ATTGAAGCAAAGAATATAGAACCACTTCCACTATTGTCTCTATTTTACTTGCTATAGTTTGCATGAATCACCTCATAATTATTTTCTCAATTTTAGGTGTTATAGAAACAGGACATCACAAAAAGATTCGATTGAATCCTACTGGTGTGCCACTTGAAACCTGAACAGAGTATAATTAAGTCATAGGCTATGCTTATTTTCGACAGCTTGTTTCGCTTGTTCATTGATCTCTCGATGAGCTTCAATGATGGCAAATTTTACCGCATAGAAAATAATCAGAAATAAGACTACCCCTAGAATGATAAAAATTACTACGCTGAGTATTCCATCCAATGTAATTCCTCCTTTAAATAATAATATCTGACTATTAAGAATAAACCTTTGTACTTAATCGCATAAGTCCAATAATAATTAGCTCAATCTTCCTACTGGAATTAATTCAGTAAGATTATTGCCATTATTTTTTCTCTTATACCTATATATCAACTACTTTACTTGATTCATGAATTCCTTCTTAGTATTATTTGTATATAATTATATCATGCAAATTTCACCAATGATATTCAATTCATCATTAGAATTATAAATATTCTTAACTTCAAACTTATGATTTTTAATGTTATTTAATATATCCTTTTCATGTATACTAAATCCAGATATCTTCGGGATTTTGAGGTTTTTCATTTACCTCATGTATAATGGTAGAAAGAATACTTCGTATTTTCACGTAAACAAACTTCAAGGAGATGATTTTAATTGATCAGATACGCCACCATCGGCACAGGATTTATAACTGACGCTTTCATAAAAGGTGCTGAAAAGAGCGGCCAGATGAAGCTCACCGCCATATATTCAAGAACAGAAGAAAAAGGAAAGACCCTCGCAGAAAAATACGGTGAGGATATTCAATGTTTTACAGACCTTGAAGAGCTGGCAAAATCCAGTCTCATCGATGCGATCTATATCGCCAGTCCAAACTCGATGCATGCACCACAGGCTAAACTCTTTCTCTCCCACGGAAAACATGTGCTTGTAGAGAAAGCAGCCGCTTCAAATGCCAGGGAACTCATTGAAACCATGAATCTGGCGGAAGAAAAAGGACTTGTCTTCATGGAGGCCATGAAGTCTCTTACCATGCCTGCTTACTTGGCATTAAAGGAAAATATCGATAGAATCGGAAAGATCAGAAAATACATCGGCATCTACTGTCAGTATTCTTCGCGATATGATCGTCATAAAGCAGGTGAATCGGTGAATACCTTCCAGAGGAAATACTCCAATGGTTCTCTGATGGACATCGGCATCTACTGCCTCTATCCACTTGTGGATCTTTTCGGCAGACCCGATAAAATAAGAGCCCAGGCAACAATCCTTGAAGAGGGCGGTGTGGACGGATCAGGCTCCATACTCTTTCAGTATGAGGACATGGAGGCCGCGATCCTCTACTCCAAAATCAGTGACTCTCATCTCCCTTCAGAAATCCAGGGAGAAAAAGGAACCATCCTCATTGACCGTATTGGTAGCCCCCGAGAAATCACACTGATTCTGAGAGATGGAACAAAAGAACTCCTTGCCCCCAAGACCCATGAAGAAGATATGGTCTATGAAGCCTTGGAATTCGTTAAGACCATTGAAGAAAAACGCTCCTTCTCCAAGATCAATCATAGAGAACTGGCTGAATCTGTCCATAACATCCTTGATGAAGCGAGAAGACAGATAGGACTAACTTTTCCGAGCGATCAGAATTCCAATTGATCCTCAACTGAAAAAAGAAGCAGAAAATGAAAGGTTACTTCACCTTCCATTTTCTGCTTCTTTATTTACAATGTCTTTTCTCTAGATCAGTGCAGCCGCAACTACGGAGCCCACCAGACCGAACAAAATGACGATTGCTATAATCTTAGTGATTAAATCACGCTTTTTATACATATTAACACACCTTCCTTCTTTAGTTTACGAATTCTATATTGGGTCTACGATAATAGACAAATTGCGTCGATGGTGCCGACGGTGAAAACTTATTGCCTTGCATATCCATATTATTTCTCTTCAGGGTATTGTTCAGAGAAATCACCACTCTGCCATCTTCCAGTCCATCTGCCTTATATTGGATTCCACCGGCATGGATAAAAGCTTTCAGACCGTTTATTTCACCGATATAGATCCCTGCATGGTTCACTCTGCTGCCTTCAGGAATCATGGAAAATCCGAGATCTCCTACTTGAAGCTCCGATTCCATGACAGCAGTCGACTGATCCCATAGCTTCGTGGAAACCGGCCCCTCTTCACTGCTCTTCACGCTTAGCGCTTCACCTGTGAGGTTATAGAAAACCCAGTCAATAAAAGCACCTGATCCTATGGGGCCATCCGGCTTACCAAATATGAGCTCTTCTTTCCCCAAGGCAAAAGGATGGTTGATGAGAATCTGTGAAAGTGCTACAAGATCCCCTCTAGAAGCTGTTCCATCCTCTGATTTTAATTCCGTATACTCTGTATTTCCTGAATAGGTGACCCTTTTGCTGAAGAACACCTCAAATAAACCGTTTCGGTCTAAGAAGCTTACTGTGATTACAATAAGCAGCGTGATGAGAAGTCCTCCCCACAATCTTCTTTTCCGTCGATTCTTTTTTCTGACTTCCTGTATTCTTTTAGCTCTTTCATTTCCATGAAACCTTAATCTATCTTCCACTTATATTCACCCATTGGTATATATTTACTTCATTATAGCAGTTCATACTGACTTTTTATTATAATATCAAAATTACGGACAAAAAGAAAAACCTGACTGCTCAGGTTTCATTCTATATGAAGTTTATTAATTAACCTTTAAAATTATTCTGTAGAATCCTTAATTTTTGGTCTGAATATAATCGCGTAGAGAACAAACACCACCAGTAATGTGGCGACTGCGGCATAAAAAGCCTGAAGATAGACATCAGATGCATCTGCCAAGGCTGATTTTGATATGTCTTCAGTGGCATAAACCGTCTGAGACAGACTTGTGCTGATTGCCATCATAATCAATATTAATTTTGTCTTCCTTCTCATCACTTTTTCGCCTCCAATACAACTTCTATGTTAGCAGATTAATTACGATGTTTTGTAAACAGAAATTAAATTTTTAGCGAAAATGTGTTAACTATTGGAATATCCTTATTCTCTATAGTAGACATATCGTGTATATTTTAGTTGCTTACTCTTTTCATCTCATGGATTTCAAGACATAGTCTACTTTTTTATAGAGTGTTTTTTTCGAATTATTGTTATCTAAAACAACATCTGCAAAAAAACGCTGCTTTGCTTCATGGTTCTTTCGATAAGTATCGATCCTTCTGCGTATGGACTCCCTGCTGTCTCCTCTTCTTTTCATCCGCTCTCTCAGTTTTCGAGGGGAACTTTCCACATAGATGATCCGGACTTTGTTTCCAAATTTCTTTCGAAATGCCCTTGCACCGTTGATCTCCGTCACGACAAAAACATCACTCTCTTTCGTCTTTGTTTCTATTTCTTTCAGTGAGACTCCATAATAATTTCCAGCATAATAATTTTCTTCCACTTTCTCTGTATCATGGAAGGTTATTTCGTCTACAAAATGATAGGATATCCCTTCCACTTCACCTTGTCTTGGTGCTCTTGTTGTATGCGAGATAAGCTCCTTGATGCCTTTCTCCTTCAAGTATTCTCCTACCAGTGTTTTTCCTGATCCTGAAGGTCCAATAATTATGTATATCAAAAATCATGCCACCTTTGCTCTTTTCACATATTTTATCATTTCTGACCCTTTATTTCTCAAATTTCTGAAATTATTTTATCTTTACTGCTTTATTTGTTATAATTACTTATTATTGAGAAGATTACTCATTATACGAACATGAACAAATTTGAAAATTTATAGGAGTTGATTTATTTTGGACCCGAGTTCGTGGCAGATTTTATTACTGATCATACTTGTTTTCCTTTCAGCATTCTTTTCCTCGGCAGAAACAGCTTTCACAGCAGTGAATAAACTGAAGCTGCGTCATTTATCAGAAGAAGGAAATCATAGAGCAAAGAGAGCTCTACGACTGATTGAAAACCCGTCGAAACTGATCAGTACTCTACTCATCGGAAACAACATCGTGAATATCGCTGCATCCGCATTGGCTACCCTTATAGCAATTGATCGCTATGGTGTAGGTGCCACTGCAATTGCCGCTGCGATCCTCACAATTGTAGTCATTATTTTCGGTGAAATCACCCCTAAATCATTTGCTGCACAGTATGCCGAAAAAGTTGCCATGGCTTATTCCAGGCCTGTTGGTATCCTGATGGTCCTTCTTACACCCTTTGTCATTATTTTCTACAGCATCGCTTCAGCAATCATCAAGCTTTTCGGTGGAGACATCAATCAGGGTCATCCCCTTGTAACTGAGGCGGAACTGAAAACCATGATGGATGTAGGTAGTGAAGAAGGTGTATTTGAAAAAGAAGAGAAAGACATGGTTTTCAACATCTTTGATTTCGGAGATCTTCAGGTGAAAGACATCATGGTCCAAAGAGTCGATATCTGCGCCATCGATGTGGATGCGGATTATGAGGAAGTCAAACAGATCATCAGTCAGGAGCAGTTTTCAAGATTTCCTGTCTACAGAGAAGACATCGATGACATCATCGGCGTACTCAATGTGAAAGATCTGCTGTTCATTTCCGACGAAGACAAAGAAAACTTCAATATGATGAAATATATCAGAGAACCTTATTATGCCTATGAATTCAAGAGAATCCCAGAACTGTTCAAGGAACTGAAAAGAACAAGAACACATATATCCGTTATTCTGGATGAATATGGTGGTACCGTTGGTATAGCAAC
>DATIRH010000190.1:0-6183 GCA_035469845.1 Proteiniclasticum sp.
TAAATACCAGTCTTCCACGGTCGAGTTCTTTTTGGATGGTTTCAATGGGGACTAGGACTTTTTTCTTTTTGTCTTCTTTTCTGATTTCAATTTCGCCCAGTTCTTCTGCAATTGAAACCGCTTCTTTGTGTAGTGGAACATAGGAGATGGCTACAGTATAAAGAAAATTGCTCATGGCATTCTTTGTGTTGAAGGGTGCTTCGTGTATATTTTCTTTAACCAGCTGAATCATCTCAAGGAGCTTCTCCTTGTCAAATTCATTGTCCTTTCTGTTTCCCAGAAGCCAGCAGTAGCAGCTGTATCCGGCGGACATCTTAAGATCTTCACCGCTTCGTATCCATTTGTCAGAAATTTTCTGTGCAAGATCCGACTCAGAAAGAGTTACGGCAACGATGTAATCAGAAATCATATTGAAATAGGCATCGTCCATCCAGCGGTCATAATCCTTTTCACTCATCTTATTCGGGTCTGCAATGATTCCTGCGAAATACATAGCATCAAAGCAACCGGTAGCATAGAGTTCTTCTGCCAGAGGTTGATTGATTCCGATTTTTTTTGAAAGAGGTTTCATTGCTCCAGTAGCTACACCAAAGACAGGCTCTTTTGCTCCTCTTGAAATATAACTCTTCTTAGTCCTTTCGGTGCCTAGAGACTCCAGTTCTTTCATGATTCTTTCAAAGTCAAATGATATATTCTCCATCTATTTTTCTCCTACTTCGTCTTGTCTTTCAGAAATTCAACGATTTCTTCAGCATGACTCTCTGCCTTCACTTTGCGGTTTTCATAGATGACAATGCCTTCCTCATCAATGATGAAGGTGCTTCTTGCTATTCCAATGGATTTCTTTCCATACATGTTTTTCTCTTTCAGAACATCATAGAGTGTGCAGACCTTTGAGTCTTCATCGGAGAGTAGTACGAAAGGAAGATTAAGCTTAGTTATGAATTTTTCATGGGAATCAAGGCTGTCTCTGGAGACACCGATGATCACAGCATTTTCGCCCTGAAGGGTTTCGCTCTGATCTCTGAAGCTTTCTGCTTCCAGTGTACATCCGGCAGTATTGTCTCTTGGGTAGAAGTATAGAATCACCTTTTTACCCAAGTAGTCTTTCAGTGAATGTTCTTTGTTATCGGACCCCATTAGTGTGAAATCAGGGGCTTTTTCATTTATTGTTACCAAAATTAATCACTCCCATTTTTTCATTTCTTCAATTATAACGAAAAGGTATGAACGCAAAATTAAGAACCAGATAAGCTTCGTTTAGTATGATTAGTATGGTTTTGTAATCCCTATAAAATATGTTAAGATAAAGAAGAATTCACTGAAAAAGGAGTATTATAATGGAAAAGAAAATATTGGCTAAGGTCAATGGAATTGAAATCACAGACGAGATATTAGATAGCACCATTGCCTCATTAAACCCAGAAAGAAGAAGTTATTTTGAATCTGAATATGGAAGAAAGCAGCTGCTGGATCAGCTGGTCAGTGTGGAACTGATCAATGCATTCGGTTCAGAACTTGGACTTGAAAGAGATCCTCAGTATATGTCTCAGGTAGAGCAGGCGCTGAAGGACATCAAGTACAGCTTCACCATGAATAAGATCATGGAAACAATCAAAATCGAAGAGGATGAAGCGAAAGAAGTTTATGAAGCTCATCCTGAGAGATATCAGGGACAGGAAAGTATCAAGGCGAGCCATATCCTGGTAGATGATGAAAATCTTGCCAAGGATCTCATCACGAAGATCACGAACAATGAAATTTCCTTTGAAGATGCTGCAAAAGAGCATTCAAGCTGTCCTTCCAAAGAACAGGGTGGAGACCTTGGAGAATTTGGAAGAGGCATGATGGTCAAGGAATTTGAAGATGCAGCCTTTACAATGGATGAAGGTGAGATGACAAAATCTCCTGTATCCACTCAGTTCGGATATCACATCATCAAGACCACAGAGAAGAAGGGTCACAAAGCTGTGAACTTCGATGACGTCAAGGAAGAGGTCATGAACAAGATGCTTCAGGATAAGCAGATGGAATATTACACTAAGCTTATGACTGAACTACAGGAAAAATTCCCTGTAGAATACAATAAATAGCAAATAAAACTGAAAATGAAAAGTCTCTTTCGAATCTTTTACAGAAACGAAAGAGACTTTTTTTTGTCCTGATTTATAACGGATAAGACGTATAAAGGAATCAAGTCAGGTGAGGTAGAAGTTCTCCGAAATTATCTATGTAGATATGACAGATTTCAAGGATTTCCTGCTTCTTGTCCTCAGAGAACTTATCGTGGACACCGAAGACTTTCATGCCTGCTTTCTTTGCGCCTGTCATGGCTGCGGGAATGTCTTCAAAGACTGCTATACTCTCTGGTGAAATACCTAGAAGTTTCGCTGCAAGAAGATAGACGTCAGGCTCGATTTTTGTTTTTCCTGCCATGTCTGTTGTGACAATCACATCAAAGAAATGGGCAATGCCTTTTGAAGATACAGTTTCTTCTAAAAGCTCTTTGGAGGAGCTGGTGGCTATGGCCATTTTGATTCCTCTCGCTTTCAAGGCTTCAAGAAGCGCCAGAGCGTTATCTTTTAATAGAACATTATGGATATATTCGTGCTTCGCCTCGGTATTCCAATGGGTCTTGATATCCTCAACAGATTCTGCCAGATGGAATTCTCTTTTAAAATACTCAGCAGTTTCGTGGAAACTCAGGTGGGAAATATTTCCCATGAGATCCTCTGGTAGCATCTTGATGCCCTGCTTCAGAATAAAGTCTTCATCGATCTTTCTCCATACCCACATGGAATCGATGAGTGTTCCGTCCATGTCAAAAATGACACCTTTGATTTCGTCAAACATATGCTAAACTACCCCCCTAAAAATATGAACAGCTATTGCAAAGAAACTTCCGATCACTCCACCGGCAATGACATCGGATGGATAGTGAACACCCAAATAGACTCTGGAGAGAGCTACTATGAGGGCTAAAAGTAGATAAGCCGATGATGCCACATGTCCGTTTGTCACCAGTGCAGAAGTGACTGCAAGAGAAAATGCCGCTGTGGTGTGACCCGATGGAAATGAAAACTGGTCCACACCCACCTGGAGACTTTTAAGTTCAATGATGCTTTCAAATGGTCTCTTTCTTTTAACCGCATTTTTCAGAATGCCTACGGTGATGGAAGAAAGAATGAGCGCTGTGGCTGCATAAAGAGCAAAATCATCAATTTTGCTTGTAGGAAGGAATGCAAAAGCCAGGATAAATCCAATTGCGAAGACTTCTGACCCCATATAGGTTGCTGCAACAAAGAAATAATCCAGATATTTTCTTTTGATTTTCTGATTAATATAGATCACTGAACGTTCGTCCCAGTTTCTTATCTTTTCTATCATTTTTTTCCTCGCATTTCATAAGATATCAAAAATATTATACCTTATTTTTCTATCAGATCGGTGAAATCGCAATTTAATTTACAAAGCACTTTCTTGTGCTAAGTCGCATTTGCCTATAAAATGTAGAAGAAATGAAGAAACGAAGAAAGTAGGGTTAATATGAGTCATTTATTGCCAGGAGAGACGCTGGAAGATCTAGAAAGAGATGGGCTTAAGATCATACAAAAGGAAAAAGGATTCCGTTTTGGTGTGGATGCAGTCCTTCTGTCAGATTTTGCCAAGATACGCAAAAATGATCTGGTGATGGATTTTTGCACAGGGACGGGGGTCCTTCCCATCCTTTTATATGGTAAGAGTCATGCAAAAGAGATCATGGGTATCGAACTTCAGGAGGAATTTGGGGAAATGGCGAAAAGAAGTGTTGCATTGAATCACATTGAAGACAAAGTGAAGATCCTTCAGGGGGATATCAGGGAGGAGAAACTCCTTAAAAGTCTGCCTAAGTTTAATGTGGTGACGGTGAACCCTCCTTATAAGAAAGAAAATAGCGGAATCATAAACGAAAAGGATGCTTTAACCATAGCAAGGCATGAAGTCAGCCTGAATCTGGAGGAAGTGATTAGAGGTGCTCGAACGGTACTGAAGGACCAGGGAAGATTCTACATGATCCACAGGCCTGAGCGGCTTGCTGATATCTTGACGCTTATGAGAAAGTACAGGATTGAACCCAAAAGACTCAGAATGGTTTATCCGAATACAAAGAAGGCACCCACTATGGTTCTTGTGGAAGGATTACGAGATGGTGGAGAATTTCTGAAGGTGGAGGCTCCACTTTATGTATATAATGATGATGGAACCTATTCAGATGAAATAAGAAGAATTTATGGAGATGATAGAAAATGAGTAAATTATATATGGTGCCTACCCCTATCGGGAATTTAAAGGATATCTCCCTCCGTGTGCTGGAAGTGCTAAAGGAAGTGGATCGGATCGCCTGTGAGGATACAAGAGTTACAGCAAAGCTTCTGAACCGGTATGAAATCAGAAAACCGCTTCTTGGGTATCGCGAGCACAATGAAATGGAAGCTTCATCTTATATCCTGGATAAAGTGGAAGCTGGAGAGAATATTGCGCTGGTGACGGATGCGGGCATGCCAGGTATATCCGACCCGGGTGAGATTATTGTGAAAAAAGCCATTGAAAGGGGAATTGAAGTGATTGTTCTTCCGGGACCTTCCGCACTGATCAATGCGCTGGTAGCGTCAGGTCTTAATACCGGACGGTTCACTTTTATCGGTTTTCTGGATAAGGCAAAAAAGAAGAAGAGGGATGAACTTCATCTTCTTCGTGATAGAGAAGAGACGCTTATATTTTACGAAGCGCCACATCGGATCATAGATACGCTGCAAGCTGTGCGTGAAGTTTTCGGAGATCGGGATATTTCTCTTTCAAGAGAGATTACAAAGCTTTACGAAGAACATCTGAGAGGAAGCATCAGTGATGTGCTGAAAAAATTCGAGGAAAAACAGCCTAAAGGGGAATTTGTCCTGGTTGTTTCCGGAAAATCAGAGGAAGAGATCAGAACGGAAATTGAGGAAAATTTCATTCATCTTTCTATAAAGGAACATATTCTTGAAGTGATGAATGAAGGTCTTTCAAAGAAAGATGCAATAAAAAAAGTAGCGGAGCTTAGAGGGATTCCTAAGAAAGATGTCTATAAGGAAAGCCTTGATCTGTAATTGAAGGTTTCTGAGACCGTTACCTGACAAAAAGACAGATGCAATAAAAGAACATCGAAAATATTTGATATATGGTATTAATTAACATATAATGAAGTTAAAGTAAATGTTAAATAAGGATGTGATAGTTTGACTGAACAGAATGACCCAATAGCGATCAGTATCGAAGATTCTGTAAAAGTGAAAGCTAAAAGCAGTACGTTGTCCTTAAATGATTTTCCGAAATACGATTTATTCCTGTCACAGGTTATAGAGTTTTTGGAAGACCTATTTAATGATGAGACATACACCATCAATATCATACAGAATTATATTAAAAGCGATGTCATTGCAAAACCGCATCATGGAAAGAAAAAAGGATACACGAAGATCCATCTGATCCAGCTGGTCTTTGTCAGCTACATGAGACCAGTACTGAGTACAGAAGAAATTAAAAAAGTATTCAACCTGGCTTTTAATGACATCAATAATCGTGAAGATGACATTATCACATGGGAAACAGCCTATGATCTCTTCTATGAAATCCAGAAGAATCAGGCGAAATCCAGTTCCAACCTGATTATTGATGAGAAGAAATTAAGAGGGTACGTGGATGAGCTTAATATCAGAGAAGAAGACAAAGAAAGAATTTTCGTCTTCATCTCGGTCCTTGCATTGGTTGCGAAGGCAAGCTTCATCAAAAATACCGCAAAAGAACTGATCAATTGATTTCGCTGCTTCACACCATGAATGCATAGTTAACTATGGGGTGAGTAATATGGAATTATTGATTGATGCCTGTGCAAATATCGGGTTTCCTATGGTCATATCTCTCTATCTTTTAACAAGGATTGAGGGTAAAATGGAGAACCTGACACTTAGCATTAACAAACTCAGTGGCGCGCTTGAAAAATCGTTGTAGCTCAACTGAAGAAGAAATCCAGTAGCATAGTTATATGCAGGAAAGAGTCCCGAAAGGGGCAATGTCATTAACTTAAGGTAGTAATAACCGCTAAGCAATTAGCGGTTATTATTTTGCATGTTAATGTAGTGAGAAATATTACGTGAATATGCTCAT
>DATIRH010000191.1:0-7368 GCA_035469845.1 Proteiniclasticum sp.
CCGAGATACTTTGACAGACCTAAAGTCAGTGCAACCATTGCGATGGTAACAGAAAGTCTGTTACCTCTTCCGGTGAACCATTTGATAAGAAAAGTCAGAGCAACGCCCATAACTGCACCAATAAGAAGAGCTCCGGCAATATCAGCCATAGGCTTAAGGAGTGTCATAAGTAATGATACTTCCTCTGTTGAACTGATTGTTTTTACTATTGCCAATGAGATACCGAAAAGCATAAGGGCAATGGCATCGTCAATGGCCACCACTGGCATAAGGGTGCTTGTTACAGGTCCCTTTGCTTTGTACTGACGCACTACCATCAAAGTGGCGGCAGGAGCCGTAGCTGCTGCAATGGCACCAAGCATAAGCGAGAATGAAAGATCGTGTCCTGTAGCAATCAGCGCGATGTCTACAAGGGCTACAGCCATGAATGCTTCAAGGACTGCGATGACAACAGGTGCTTTTCCAACCTTTTTCAGATAACTGAATTTGAATTCTGAACCGATGGAAAAAGCGATGAAACCTAGCGCGATTTGTGAAATCGGTTCAAATGAAACGATGGCTTCATGGGGTAACAGTTTAAACATGTAAGGTCCTGCAAGAAGTCCCATAATAAGGTAGGCGGTTACATTAGGCAGATGGAATTTCTTGATTAGTTTACTTGACAGCAGAGATAGAAGAAGTGCGATACCAAGATATACAAATATGTCAATTTCCATTTTATTCACCCAATCCTTCTACAGAGGTAAGTGGAATGGAAAACATGATTCCGGCTCCTGGTTTATTGAGATCTCCTGTAATTCTTTTTACAGTAGATTTAGTTTTCAGAATCTGATCGTCTCGTAGTACGAATAGAAGCACATGACTGTTATCCTCGAAAGTATCGGACATCAGATGTCTCATCATACCAAATACGGGAAGCTCTTCATGCTGCATCAGTACGTTTGCCATACCTTTTCCTTCAAGCAGAGTTCCACCTTTGATACCGGCTTCAGCCAGTTCTGTCATGAGCGTGTCGATACAGTCAATATCTTTTAGTATAAGTATTAATAATTGCATTGGGTCTCCTTTCGTCTGTGTTTTTTACAACAGGTCTTATATTACGCCTGCAGAAAAGCTGTGTCAAGAAGCTCGAAACCCTTATGTTGAGCCATATATTGTAGATTCTCTCGTTAATTGTAGTGAATTGACAGATATTTTACTACAATTAAGAAATGTAAATGTATACACTTCAAAATGTGTAAACTTCAGGTAAACATCAATGTTATTGTCCGTATATAAGGACAACTGTTTTGATAGTCTATAGATAACAAAGGATGCCGATTGCGCTGAAAAAGGCAAACTTAAATTAAATGGGGAGGATCTGAAATGAGAAAAACTGTGATAGCAATCATGCTGATGTCTATGGTCATGGTGACTGCATGTGGAAGCGATGTGGAATCTGTAAAAAAGACGGCACTTGATGCACCTGCAAGAAGTGAAGAAGAGGTGTCTGTTGAGGAAGAAGAGAAGGAAGACCAGGAAGAAGTGATCTATTCTGTAGGGGACAGAATTGTATTTGATGATAAGTATGCATTGACCATTGTAGGCATTACTGAGACGGATGAAAGAAACGAGTTCTCGGAAAAAGAGGTGGAGCAGGTTCTGATTATTGAATATCAGTATGAAAATCTGAACAGCGATGAGGAAATCTATATTTCGGAAATGGAGTTCAAGCTTGTGGATGAAGGCGGCAACATGATGGATACCTATCCTGTGGAGGCTTACCATATGGCAGAATACACGCCGAAGGGAACCAAGACCCTTGCCTCCTTCGCGGTAGGTACCACTGCAAAAAGCGGAAGCATCGTTATGCACTATTATGATAATTTCTTTTCTTCGGAATCTGACTGCAGCTTCAGCCTTGTTGTCGGAGAAACTGCTGAAGTGAATCTGGATGGAGGACTTCCTGAATTTGGAAATACATTTAAGCTTGGAGAAATCATCGAAGTGACCACAGAGGAAGGGAACTATACCATAACAATTGATGAAATCAGAAAGACCGATGAGAGAAATGAATATGAAAACAGGAAACCAGAAGCGGTCTATGAGATCATATACACCTTTTCCAACATCAGCATGGACAGCACACTCTATATTGATGACTATTCATTCACGCTCATCGATGAATATGGAAATACTGGATATTCCTATCCGAATTATTCGGACATCTATCCTTCGGAGACTGTAAAAGGAGCGAGAAGCACTGCAGTGATGTATCAGGCAGCCCATAAAGACAGTGATAAAATTCTATTGAGCTACAAAGACAATATGTTCAATATGGTATCAGACTTTTTTATACTACTGGATGAAATCAGTTGAGAAAATGGAGGAAATGAAAAATGAAAAAGACGGCTATATTATTAATTCTAAGTTTTCTGCTGCTTATAGCGGCGGGATGTTCCGGTAAAAGTGATGAACAGGGTAGCCCGGAGAATGATGTGCAGCAGAACGAAGAAGTGAGTGTGGATAAAAGCCTGCTCAATGTTGAAATCACCTTGCCACCAGATTTTACTGGTGATATGAGCGGATTCGACAAAGAAGTATATCTGGATGAAAATCCTGGTATCAAGGATGTTGAACTTCTGGAGAATGGTTCCATGAAGCTTACCATGTCTCGTGCGAAGCATAAGGAAATAATGGAAGAGATGGAGGAAAGCATACTGACTACCTTCAATGAGCTGATGACGGATGAAGAAAGTTCTTATATCAAGGACATCAGAGCATCCAATGATTATAAGAAAGTGGACGTCATTGTGGATCGGGAAGGGTATGAGAATGCATTTGATTTTTCGTCCATGACCATTATGTTTTCTGTCGGGTTTTACCATGTTTTCGAGGGAAGTGATTTTGAACTGGTGCTTCGCTATATAGATGAAGCGACGGAGGAAGTTATCGAGGAGCTTCATCTGCCTGAAGAGTAAATGTTCATGAGGTATACTATCAGATTTTTGACGTATTCGTTGAGCTGGAAGATGGAAAAGGCGTAAGGACCTCAGTATATTTCCTGATCATACATGAAGTGAGAAACTCCTGATGTAGTATACAGATTCTTCACTTGAAAGAAATGATAGAGAAAAACAAAAATACAGATAGAAACCATATGGTGACTATCTGTATTATTTGTGCTGATCAATGCTACTTGATTACAATATCTACTTCTTTTCCCAAGGCATTTACAATTTTCTGGACCATATCAACTGACACATTCTGATTTCCACTTTCTATTCTGGAGACCACAGATTTTGTGGTTTTCAACCGAATTGCCAGTTCCTCTTGAGTGATTTTATTGTTTTTTCTTAACTCAGCTATTTTTTTTACAATTTTATATCTGAATTCAAGTGCGTCATATTCCTGACGGACTTGATCAGATTCAAGAAGTTTTTCTTTGATTATTTTATAACTGACGCCAGTTTTACTCATCTTTTATCCTCCTATACTCTTTCATTCTGGCTTCCGCCAGTTTGAGTTCTCTTACTGGGGTCCTCTTTGTTTTTTTGGTAAATCCGCTCAATAATACGAAGGAATTACCGGTGTAATGGAAGTAGATTACACGGGATATATTACCTTCAGAAGAAATCCGAAGTTCGTACAGACTATCTCCAAGACTTCTAGAATGAGGCAATCTAAGTCTAATCCCTAATTCTTCTAAAAGGTCGATTTCACGTAATATTTTAGCTTTCATTTTATCCGATTGCGCTAAAATGAATTCATTAACAGGTATATTTCCATTTTCATCTTCGAATAAGGTTATCTCCCACATAATGACTCCTTATAGTCGTATAGTAGCATATATGCTAACTAATGACAATGTATTTTCATTCATATTATTCTTATTTCTTTTTGTTTCATACAGTAAAAGTCCAAACTTAAGAAAAGCCATTTCTAATGCTTAATATCACAACATGCAAATATAATAAATAAGCGCTGTTCAATATTAATATGTGAAAAATGCAATAGTAGGAGAATTTAATTTCTGACCTGATTATGATATAATCATAACGTAGACTGAATATTATGATAAAAGACAATCAGCAAGGAGTGGTGGTTATGAAGAAGCAGGTACTGTTACTTTTAGCTATCGGTATAGCCGTGCTGTCGACTGCTTGTTCTGGAAGCAAGGAAGGTATTATTTCAGCGAATGAATGGGAAGAGGATCATCCTGAAGTCTATGCGAGCTATATGGAAAACAGCGAGATGGAAGAAACCACTTATGGAGGATCCGTTCCTATAGACTATCTGGAAAAGTATCCTTACCTGAAAGTGCTCTATGAGGGGAACAGCTTCAGTGTGGAGTATCTGAGAGCAAGAGGACATATCTATGCACTGGAAGATATCATCAATACAGAAAGAAGTAAGCCCGGAGCGAGCTGCTTATCCTGTAAGACCAGCGGATTTCTGGAACTTGTAGATGAACATGGAGAAGAAGCTCATGCCATGGATTTTGAAGAACTGGATAAGAGCGAGATGGAGACCATCAGCTGCTATGACTGTCACGAGAATGAACCTGGTGTCATCAACATTACCCGTGAACATCTGAACACAGCACTGGAAGGTATTGGTGGTGAATTCAAGGATCAGGATCTTGTCTGTGCACAGTGTCATGTGGAGTATTACCTCCATCCTGATACAAAAGAAGTCATCATGCCATCTGTGAATGGACTGACTCCTGAAGAGATGCTGGCCTATTATGATGCAGAGGAATATTCCGACTGGGTACATCCAAGTTCTGGAGCGGGGCTCTTAAAAGTGCAGCACCCAGAATGGGAAACGTATCAGGGAAGTATCCATAATAATATGGGTGTTACATGCGTAGCCTGTCATATGCCTGATATGGAAGGAGCAGATGGAGAAACACTTCCATCTCATCATTGGACGAGTCCTCTAAAAAGCATTGAAGCTTCGTGCCTTGGCTGTCATCAGGACTTTACTGCAGAAAGCCTCACAAAAAGAGTAGAAGATCTTCAAGGTGCAGTAGAAGAGAAAATGAATGAGACCGCTCTTCTGATCGTGGATCTCATTGATGTTTTGAAGAATGCTGAAAGTAACGGTGTCTCAGAAGATAAAATCGTT
Source organism: Proteiniclasticum sp. (assembly GCA_035469845.1). Lineage (GTDB taxonomy): Bacteria > Bacillota > Clostridia > Clostridiales > Clostridiaceae > Proteiniclasticum. The sequence goes on from DATIRH010000191.1 coordinate 5,110, forward strand.
GAAGCAAGAAAACTTCATCGAGAAGCGCAATGGTACTGGGATTTTGTATTCGTTGAAAACAGTGAAGGATTCCACAACAACGCAAAATCGAATGAGATGCTGGATTTATCCAGGAACCTCACAGAAGAAGCACTATCCATTTTGAATTGACGAAAAATGAAATATAAATAGAGAAGAAAAAATGAAAAGATGAATAAGACTCCTTAAAAGGGAGTCTTATTTTATAGCTGGAGGCAACATGGGAAAGGGGAAACAGAAAGGGAAATGGTTCAGGTTCTTGTCCTCAATGAAGGCGGGAATGATTCTGCTGGCAGTTCTTGCAGTATATTCCACTTTGGGTACGTTATTGCCCCAAGGAAACCTTCCGGGATTTTATGAGGAGAATTACAGTGAAGCAGTATTTCGGATGATCAGGATTTTTCAGCTGGATGATGTCTATCATTCCATCTACTTTATCGTTCTTACAATGCTTTTATCAGTAAATCTTTTTTTCTGCAGCATCAAGAGACTGCCTACAGCAATCAGGCAGTTCAGGAAATCCAAGATGTTTGAAGCTGATCTTCTGAAGAGAAAAAATATTGAAGTGAAACTATCTGATGACACAGAACCAGAAAAACTGTTGTCAGAATTGGGATTCAGAAATAGAAATGCTGTATTCCATGAAGAGAATAAACTTTGGTACAGTGTCAGGCGAAGAGCAGGGTATTTCGGCTCTTTTATTGTTCATTTGGGACTCCTTTTTGTAATCGTGGCTTTTGCAGCCGGAAAGATTTTCGGGTATGAAACTTATGTGCGGGGAATACCAGGTGATGAACTCTTTATAGAAGAAACAGCGTATCATCTGGATCTTAAGGATTTTGATATTCAGTACAGGAGTGATTACAGTATCCATCAGTATATTTCCACTGTGGATTACAAGAATGATCAGGGGGAAATTCTAGAAAGCGGAGAAATATCTGTGAATGATCCCATGAGAGTGATGGGATATAAAGTTTATCAGAGTGGAACGGGCTGGATGATGAATATAGTCGCTTATAAAGAGGAACAGGAAATCAGAAGAGATCGCTTCTACCAGTCCGGAATTCTCCTTCTTGAAGAGGATAATCTGGCCATAGAATTCAGAGACTTCTATCCGGATTTTCTGCTCTCAGATGGAAAAGCCTACACGAAAACACCATTTCTTTATAATCCGAGATATCTGTTCACCCTATACGAAGATGGGAAAAGTGTTTATATGAATGTGGCATCCATAGGAGAGACGATCACTTACAAAGGAATCAGCTTTCAGGCCTTTGAACCAAAACTCTATACGGTACTCATGGTGGTAAAGGACCCTGGAGCTGTATTTGCCGGAATAGGTGGAGTAATGATGCTTCTTGGACTGCTTTTGACTTTTTATTATGTTCCACAACATATTATTCTTGAAGAAGGCAGAGATGGATGGACAATTTACGGGGATACACCTAAGAATAAAGAAGCGTTCAGACTCTATCTGGAAGAAAAGATGCTTGAGAATGCAGATACGGGAGGGAAGAAATGATGGGACTGGAGAATATCTTTTTTTACATAGCCATCGGCATTTATGCCGTTTCCATGATTTTATATCTGGTATTTTTTATAGGTAGAAAAGAAAAGCCAGGCACCATAGCGACCTATATTCTTTATGGTGGTTTTCTAGCTCACACAGCAGCGCTTGTGATCAGGGGCATCGAAGCTGGGAGGGTTCCTCTGACCAATCAGTATGAATTTGCCACAAGCTTTGCCTGGGGAATTGTGCTTCTCTTCATCATCTTTGAAAAGAAGTTCAATTTCAAAGCCATGGGCACCTTTGTCATGCCCATCATCCTTCTTGTCATTGGCTATGCAGCCATGCAAAGTAGAGACATTAACCCTCTTATGCCTGCACTTCAAAGCAACTGGCTTGTCTTTCATGTGGCAACTGCTGTCATCAGCTATGGTGCATTCGGCGTAGCCTGTGGGGTGTCAGTGATGTATCTTATAAGAGATAAGATGGGAGAGGACGGGTTTATAACGAAACATGTACCAGATCTCAAGAAGCTCGACTTCATCAGCTATCGAGCGGTGGCTGCAGGTTACTTCTTCCTGACACTGGTAATGATCACAGGAGCCATTTGGGCTGAGCAGGCCTGGTCAAGATACTGGGCTTGGGACCCGAAAGAAACCTGGTCTTTTATTACCTGGATCATCTACTCCATCTATCTGCACTTAAGAATCACCAGAGGGTGGAGAGGTAGAAAG
>DATIRH010000192.1:0-2053 GCA_035469845.1 Proteiniclasticum sp.
CTTGTGGTTGCGATTTTCATGATCATACTTGTAACATTCTATACCTACAAGATCATAGAAGATCGTTCCACAGCCTACAACGAAGACTACCTGACAAAGCTCTATTCCAGAAGACATCATGACAGGCAACTGGAGATGCACATCAGAAAATTAAGCAGAAAAGGTGGAGAGCTTTCCATCATGATGATCGATGTGGATGACTTCAAAACCATCAATGACTTTTATGGACATGAGGCTGGGGACAAGATGCTGAAGTATGTGGCTGGAGTCATCGGGAAAAATTTGAGAAAGACAGATATCAGCTCCAGAATCGGTGGAGATGAATTTAATATTATTCTTCCAGGCACATCCCTGGAAGATGCGAAAAAGGTAGCTTCAAGAATCATCTCCGATCTTGAAAGTCGGCAGGATGACCTTAAGGTCAGTGTGAGCATCGGTGTAGCGAAATGGGAAAAATCCATGAATTCGTCGATGCTTACTAAAACAGCTGATCAGGCTATGTATAAAGCAAAGCAATCAGGTCGAAATCAGGTTCAGGTGGTTTAAGAATACTGCTGGAAAAAATGTGGAGGAAGATCATTGAGTGAGAAAAAGAACATAATCAAAAAAGCCAATGAAATGATCATAAAACCACGTGACGTCGGGTTTCTGACAAAAGTGTCCATGTACCTGGTCACAGTATTTTTATGCCTTGGACTGATCATTCTATCACAAGGGATCAAGCAGCACTTTGTAAGAGAGCTTGAAGTGAATGCCAGAAATCTTTCCAAAGGTTATTCTCTTAGTCTGAGTAAAAGTGTAGAGGCAAGTTCTGTGGTGGAACAGCTGATTCACGATAAACTGCTCGGCATTTCCAACATCATAACCAATTACAAGGATGATCTTGTCAATGAAGATCTTACAGATCTTGCAAAGCAGATGGATGTGGGAGAAATCCATATTTATGATACGTTGAGCACATTGACGCTGTCAAACATTGAAGAGTTCATCGGATATGTTCCACCGCTCAATCATCCGGTATGGAGTTTTTCGAGTTCTGACATGAACTACTATATTGAACCGATTCGCCCAAATCTCATCACGGGGGAATTCTACTTATATGGATATGAGAAGATGACTGACGGTAGAGTGGTTCAGGTCGGTATCAATGCCCTTAAAGTGGAAAAGCTCATCAGTGGATTCCACCTGAACAATATGCTCATTGATATGATGACCCATAAAGAAGTTGCCTATGTCAATTATATTTCTTCTGATGGAATCATACTTGGAAGCAGTAATGGCAAAGACATCGGCACGGTGCTTGAAACGAAAGAAGTTGAAACGCTGTCAAAAGCCCTCAATATTGGAGAGTTTCGACTGGTTCCAAAAGAGAAGTATCATGTCTTTTATGAACCGGTCTATCTTGCAGGAACAGAAGCCGGCATGCTTCTTATTGGCCTGACTCTTGATGGAACGAGAGAATCCATCAAGAATATGAACAGATTCGTGACCTTCGTGTTTTTGATGATCTATCTTGCAGCCATAATGATGATCTATCTTCTCCATGACAAGAACAGAAAGCTCTTTTCTCTTGCCTACGAAGATGACATCACAAAGCTGCCCAATGCCAAATACCTTCGAAGAATGCTTGCCTATGAACTGAAACAGTCGCCCAGGGACAGACTTGCGCTGATCATGATTCATGTGCCGAAGTTCAATAAGATCACTATGGCAAGAGGCTATGAGCAGGGTGATACTATCCTGCAGGATATCGCGAGAAATATCAGTGCACAGGATATTGAAGGTGCCAGACTATTCCGGTATTCCGAAGAGAAGTTCATGCTGCTCATAAGAAATTACGAGAAAAAAGAAACCCTTGTTCAAATCATGGAGAATATGAGTCAGGTGATTCCTCTCCAGGAAGAACGGGCAGCAGAGAAAAGATATAACACACTCGCCTTTGGCGCTCTAGAAATCGGAGAAAAGCATAAGGGTGAAGTGGACGCGTTAAAAGATGTGCTTATAGCGCTGAATAATGTGAATGAAGACGCATCGAAGTCCTATTTGTTCTTTG
>DATIRH010000193.1:0-8145 GCA_035469845.1 Proteiniclasticum sp.
GATAGTTCACCTTCGTGTTCGGTGTCAGAACAGGTGCCGCTTCCTTAGGCAGTTCTTTGTATGCCTCAATGATCAGATTTCTCGGAATATCATTGGTCGTGAACTGTATTTCCTTACGATACAGGAAAATCCTTTCATCCATTGCATTCGGATAATAGAAATTCACTACTTTTTTCTGAACTGCGTTCATTTCTACTTTTTGAAGACTTGATGAGACTTCATATCCTTCTCCGATGTTCAGGCTCTGGATGAGTCCCATATCTTCTGCATAATAATCAATGTTGGTATATTCACCATCCTCATTTTTTGTTACTCTGGTGACTTCTACTGCATCATAGGTTCCATAAGGAGTTACAACTTCCTTGTCCACAGCTGTGATGGTATTGGTTTCATTGTCGTTCTTCCAGGTGGTCCCTATTGCTATAGGTTCCATTAAAAGAATCCGATCTGTATTGGCTTCTTTTGAAAGGAAATTTTCTTTGTAATAGGTTTCTGGTTCAAAGATTATTTCTTTGAGCATACCGTCCTTCTTTTCCAGTACTCGTACAATTTCTGTGCCACCGTTATTTTCTCGTAGCTGTATTCTATCACTCTGCACGAAATCCACATAGACATCATAACCTGCAAATTCATTCCCTTTTCCTTCATAGACTTTGTAGATGTCACCTTCGAATGGATACAGCCTGTTCACCGTGTATTCCTTTGCTTCTTCTTCCACAACAGGCTCCTCTGCAGGTGTTTCAGCTCCTTCTTCTGGAGCTTCTGCAGGCGTCTGTGCCTCTTCTTCTGCAGGCTCTTCCTGAGGTGTTTCCTGAGGGCTTTCTACTGGAGTCTCCTTCGAGCCGTTTGAACCACAAGCGACCAGGAAAAGGACCATAGACATGATGGCAACGGTTATTTTCAGCTTTTTCATATAAAAGCACTTCCTTTTAATCTATTAATATTCTTCTGTACCTGTAGTCTATCAAATTCTCACACTGTTTGGGTTACGCGGACATTACAGCAATCTGTCAGAGAATTCTCAATTTGATTACAGATTGTTATCTATTTTAACTGCTTCTAAGAAATAGCTCCGTACTTCCTGAATATAATAGAGCGACCCGAACGCGCAGACAATTTCATCATCTGTCCGGATAGAAAGTGCCTTCTCTATAGCCAACGGAACATTTTCACAATAGCTTGCCTCACAGCCCGCATCATGAATAAGATCGCTTAATTCCTTACCGCTTAGTGCCCTTTCATTGTCCACGGTGATGGTGACGAAGGACTTTGCCAAGGGCAGAACCTCCTTGATCATCTCCAGATAACTTTTGTCTTTCAGGACACCCATGATGAAGATGACTTTTCTACCCCTGAAATATCTTTCCAGATTGGTCTTTAAGATCTGAACACCCTGGAGATTGTGTGCGCCATCTATGACCACCATGGGATCATGAGATAGAATTTCAAATCTGCCTGGCCATTTAGCCATGAGGAGTCCTTTTTTCATTGCATCCTGAGGGATTCTCATTCCTATGTGATCAAGCACATTCAGTGCTTCCATGGCAACAACGGCATTCTTCACCTGATGTTCTCCAAGGATTGTGAGTTTATAATCCTCATTTTCATACTGGAACTGCTGCGTGTAATCATCATGGCCTTTTTTCTTCATCAGACTGAAGTTCACTTTATGCACGGGAATGCCCAGTGCGTCTGCTGTTAACATAATAACTCTTTCAGCTTCCTGTCTTTGTGGATAGAGAATGAGCTCAGTTCCTGACTTAAGAATTCCAGCCTTCTCCCCTGCGATTTCCTCCAGAGTATTACCCAGAATATCCATGTGATCGTAATCCACCGGTGTGATCACTGAAAGAAGCGGTGCTTCAATAACGTTTGTGGAATCAAGTCTTCCACCCAGACCCACCTCTAGAAGCACGATATCTGTTTCCTCCTGATAAAAATACTCGAAGGCAAGGGCAGTTATGATTTCAAATTCTGTAGGGCTGTCAAGGCCTTCTTCAATCATCTCATCTATTCTCCCTCTGATTTTATCCATGATCTCAGCGACTCTGTGATTCTCTATTTCTTTTGAACCGATTCTGATCCGATCATTTAATCCATGAAGGCCTGGTGAAGTATACATTCCTACACGATAACCCGCCTGGGTCAGTACACTTTCCATAAAGGCCACAGTAGACCCTTTTCCGTTGGTACCGGCCACATGGACAAACTTCAGTCTCTTCTGGGGGTTGCCCAGAAGCTCCATAAGCTTCGTTATTCTTTCCAGCCCTAAAATACTGCCGAATTTCTGTGTGCTTTTAATATATTTCAACGCTTCCTGATAGTTCAAATGAAACACTTCCCTTCTTCTACATAAAATAATTATATATGCCACAGGTTTTTAATACAATGTGTCCTCTCTCTGGACCCATGAAAATCTGTTTTGTGTTTCTGATATCTTATCCTGTTTCTGACAACTTATGCCTGTTCTCTATGGCGTTTCCGATGATAAAAATATATAATGAATATAACAATCATCCGAGAATGATGATATCGTATTCCAGCCTTTCAAAAACAGACAACAAGGGAGGAGCACTGACATGGGTGAAGCTGCATATCGGGATTTTAAGTTATTCGTATATATCGTGAATTATAAAGACGGAACAAGAGTAATGAAACTGGCAAAAGAAAAGGGTGTAAAAAGCAGTGTGACTTTTCTAGGACACGGAACCATTGAAAGTGCACTCCTTGACTTTATCGGCCTGAACGACATCCGAAAAGAGGTCGTTCTTATGGCTGCCGAGAAACACATCGGTATTGATACCTTTCATCGTATCAGTAAAGGCATGAAACTTGATAAGCAAGGCAGAGGAATCGCATTCAGTATGGAAATCACAAGATTTATCGGAAGCGATGGAGCTGTTAAACTGGAAAGAAAGAACGAACGGGGTGTGGATATAATGTATGAGGCAATTTTTGTGATAGTGGACAAAGGACGAGGAAAACTTGTGGTTGATACTGCCAAAGGAGCAGGTTCAAGAGGGGCAACCCTGATCAATGCCAAAGGGTCCGGAATTGACGATCACACTGCACTGTTTGAGATGGATGAAGAGCCTGAAAAAGAAATCATACTCATTCTTTCAGAATCACAGGAAGTGGAGAAAATTATTGATGCCGTCAAAAAAGAGTGCCAGCTTGAAGACCCAGGTAATGGAATTCTCTTTACCTGTGATGTCACAAGAACATTCGGCTTATACCAAGAAAAATAGAAGTATCGGCAAGGAGATGAATTTCATCTCCTTGCTTTCATTATTAATACTTGTAAATATCGGTTTTGCTATAACATATTTAGCTTGATATTGTTATAATCTATAGTATAGAAATAGTTTTCTGGAGGTAAGTATGGAAAATTTCAAGAAACGCATTGTATATCAAATCTGGCCTCGATCATTTAAAGATTCCAATAATGATGGTATCGGCGACCTCAATGGAATCACTTCCCGGCTGGATTACATAAAAGAATTAGGTGCTGATACAATCTGGCTTTCCCCTATTTATGCTACAGGAAACAAAGACTTCGGTTATGACATTGATGATTACTACAGCATCAATCCCGAATATGGCACCATGGAAGATTTCGATCATCTCCTGGAAGAAGTGAAGCATCGAGGAATGGATCTTGTCATGGACCTTGTGGCCAATCATACCTCAGACCAGCATAGATGGTTTCAGGAAGCATTGAAAGACAAGGATTCACCCTACAGAGACTATTATTTCTTCAGAGAAGGGCAAATCGGAAAAAACGGAGAATCTCTGCCTCCCAACAACTGGCTCAGCGCCTTCGGCGGCAGTGCCTGGCAGAAGGATGAAAAAACAGGTGACTATTACCTGACCATGTTCACTCCGAATCAGTGCGACCTGAACTGGGAAAACCCTCAAGTGCGTGAAGGGATCTATGAAATCATGCGTTTCTGGCTGGACAAAGGAGTCCTGGGCTTCCGGATGGATGTGATCAACACCATCGCTAAAAAAGAAGGTCTGCCCCCTGTTGGAAAAGGAAAAAAACTGGATTTCCCCTTCGAGCATATCGTATCTCTTCCAAAGTCCCATGAGTACATCAGAGAAATGCATGAAGAGGTGCTTTCTCACTACAAGGATGTCTTCACTGTCGGAGAAGGCATGGTGACGAGCATTGAGGATCTGATCCGCTATACAGACCCAGAGGAAAAGAAGCTGAACATGATGTTCCAGTTCGATATTCATCTTATTGGATGCGGTCCTCTCGGAAAATTTGATTTCAGAAAAGGATATCTCTGGACCATAAAAGAACTGAAGGAAACCATCTTCAACTGGCAGATCAGCGTCCAGGAAGGCGGAGGCTGGCTGGGGAACTTCATGTCCAACCATGATCAGCCAAGACAGGTTTCCCGCTTTGGCGATGACAGGCATTTCAGAAGGAAATCCGCAAAGGCTCTTGCCCTTCTTAACATGACCTTGCGGGGTACCCCATTTCTTTATCAGGGAGAAGAGATCGGCATGACAAACTGTCCCTTTGAAATGGATGAATGGAAAGATTTCGAGGCAGTCAATGACTACAAAGTGCTTCAGGACATGATGCATCTTCCAAAATTCGTTGCAAAAAGAGTCATCCAGAAAATGACAAGAGACCATGCCAGAACGCCCGTGCAGTGGAGCAGTGGGAAGTATGCCGGATTCTCAGGGAAAGAGCCCTGGATTAAGATAAATCCGAATTTCACCTATATCAATGTGGAAGATGAACTGAAAAAGAAAGATTCGCTCATCGATTTCTACAAGGAGATCATTTCTTTGAGGAAGAGCTCTCCTGCCCTTAATGGCGGAATTGTAGTCCCTGTAGTCCGTGATCATCCCCATGTCATCTCCTATAAGCGCATCTATAACGATGAGAGCCTCCTTATCGTCATCAATCTCAGTGGCAGAAAAACCAGCATCAATATGGAGGAAGTCATTACTTCAGATTGGCACTGTGAAGTCGGTACATATACCAGAAGAAATTTTGAATCCAAGCTGCCTCTTCATCCCTATGAAGCTCTTGTATATAGACAGGTCCATTCCATAGATAAAATCGAGAAATAGAAAGTCAGACAACAATGCCCGTCATTTCACAAAAAAGTGAATTGACGGGCATTCTTTGTTCTATTTCAATATTACCTATTATCCTTCTTCTCTTCTGATCAGCTCTTCTATGATTTCTTCATACTTTTCTTCGCTGATGATATATTTCTTTCGGTAAATCACAAAACTGATCACAATCATGGCCAGCGGAAGAAGCATCATGGCGGATTTCATGATCAGAAGACCACGTTCTGACAGAAGCTCTCCTTCTCCCAGCGAATTGATTCCCGAAATGACCAGCGTGTAGCCGACGATTCCATTGGCCACTGCCGCACCCATCTTGTTGATGAATGGCTGAATGGCGAAGGTGACGCTCTCGTTTCTTTTGCCTAGTTTCAGATGACCATATTCAATGGTGTCCGCCAGAAAAACCAGCATAAGAAGCTGAATAAAAGCCTGGCCCACAAAGAGCAGGATTCCTGCAGCCCCGATGAAGATCATATTGGCCGGGGAGAAAAAGAAAATCAGATAGCCAAACACGATGAGGACGATGGCCGCGGCATACAAGGTTTTCCTCGGATGTCTTTTACTGAACCATGGAAAGGCTAGTAATGCCAGAATCTGGGAAACACCCAGTATGATGGCGAAAACAGTGTACATATTCTCATTCAGAAAAACATACTTGAAATAATAGACGCCAAAGCTTGTGGTTGTGACGTAACCGATCATGAAAAGAGCCATGGCGACAGCTGTTACAAGAAGCTGATCATTCTGAGTCAGTGCTCTGACCATTCCTTTCAGTGTAGTCTTGGTCTGATATTTTCCACCGATGATCGGTGGTTCCTTCACAAAGAATACTGTGACCATCTGAAAAATAATCATAATGACAACTAAAATGACGGTGAATGCCAGAAAACCGTTTTTCAGGCTGCCCAGCTGCTCTCCAAGAAGCTTCGTCACAGGAATCACAGAAGCCACTACCACGAAAAGCCCGATATTGGCGAAAATCCTTGCCAGTGCACCGATCTCTTCTCTTTCCTTCTGATCGTAGGTGAGACTTGGCATCATGGACCAGTAGGAAATATCATTCATTGTCCATGAAATTCCCCAGAGGAGATAAAACACCGTGAAATAGACGATGTAGGAGGATCCAGTCAGGTTCATATCCATAAACAGGAAGATCGCGACAATGGAGCTGAAAAACACTCCTATGGTCATCCAGGGCTTGTACTTCCAGAATCTGCTCCTGGTATTGTCCACAATGACCCCCATGATGGGGTCATTGAAAGCATCAAATATTCTTGCAGCCATCATAATGGTGGTGATGGTGATGAGAACACTGTCCGTTACTCCGACAACCTCTGTGATAAACACAATGAGATACATGCTGACAATGGTGTAGACCATATCTCTTCCTATGGTCCCCATGCCGAAGGCGAATTTGTTTCTTTTAAAGTTCTTACCTGTCTCCAATCTCTTCTTCCGTTACGTAAAATTTATAAAACTTTATAAACTGATTATAAAAGTCTAAATTTACTTCCCTTTTCAATGTGTCCGATTTCACCTAAGCTACTTTCGTTTGATATAACACTCCGAGGGCTTAAATTCGGGTGTAACTCACCCTACACAATGACATAATCCGTTTTAGTGTCTTATGCCACTCGATACTCTGACAAGTTGCAGCTTGCGTTCTTATCCCTGTCTATCACCGAGCCGCAGCTTTCACAGATGAACTCTCTTTCAGATAATGATAGTTTGGGTTTTACGTATCCGCAGTCACTGCAAGTCTTCGACGATGGAAACCACTTGTCCGCCTCCACAAATTCAATGCCACTTCTTTCGGCTTTATATCTCATCATGGTCTTAAATTCGTAGAAACCTTGCTGTGCCACCGCTTTGGACAAATGTCTGTTCTTCATCATCCCCTTTACATTCAGCGTTTCCATAACAATGCGAGATGGTTTGGTTTTCACGATCTCTGTAGTTGCTTTGTGCCTGTAATCGGTTCTGAAGTTGCCAAGAGTTTTGTGCGCTTTTCTGATCTGTTTTTCGAGTTTTATAATATTGCTAGTCTTGACGTAACTTACTCCTTCTTTATTCATTCGGTATTTGCGAGATACCCTACGCTGCAATCTGCGTAGCTTTTTTTCTTTTTTTCTTATGGTCCTGGTCTTATTGATGTTCTTGAACGTCATTCCATTGGAACATATGGCGAGATCTTTGATTCCAAGTTCTATTCCAATGCTCTCGTCTGTAAGTTCCATTTCTTCCGGATTCCATTCAACCCCCACTGATACATACCAGTTCATGCCGTCGAATCCGATTCGAGGATTGCTGTATTTCGAATCTGTAGGTATCCTGTTTCTTTCTGACATCTTCACCTTACCCAGCTTTTCAAGCTGAACATGCGTTGGTGTGAATTTGATTTTTTCATTATCATTGTAAAAGGAAGGTTTGCTTTTCTTTCTGGTTTTAAATCTTGGCTTTTCTGCCAATTTTTTGAAGAACTTCTTATAAGCACCACAACCATCCTTGACAGCCTGCTTGGCTACATTGTTGGACACCGTGTTGAGCCATTTTAACTCATCGGTCTTCTTTAGCTGTGTCAGCTCTTTTCTCAAATCATTATCTGAGATGAATTTCCCGCCACTTTTATAATTTTCCTCCTGTTTTGCAAGTGACCAGTTATAGATAAACCTTGCTGTACCTGAATTTCTGAAAAGTTCTGTGTTCTGTTTTCTATTGGGTTCAAGTCTGACCTTGATTGAAACTATCACTTTCCAGCAACTCCTTGATCATTCTCTTTGCCTTGTTCGCACTTTCGCCCTGCAACCTATAACTGAATACAGTGATGATTTGGATTAAATGTTGCCCTATCGAGTACTACTTCATGATAATCTCACCTTTTCAATATCATTATACTGAGTTATCGTAATTTTATACCTGGGTTACAATAAGATTATAGATTATTATAAAGTTTTACAATTATACCGATTCTGTTCTCATACCCCCTTTGTTTCTGCCGTCATTAGCTGTGATCCGAAATCACCGAGCATTCTAGTTTCTTTGGTA
>DATIRH010000194.1:0-5167 GCA_035469845.1 Proteiniclasticum sp.
TCAACCAGAGGCACTGTTCAGGAATTTTGAATCATTGGCAAGGATTCCCAGAGAATCTGGGAATGAAAAAGAAGTCAGCGATTTTCTGGTTGATTTTGCCAAGAAGAACGGCTTAGAAGTTATACAGGACAAGAGCATGAACGTCATCATGAAAAAGCCTGCTACAAACGGATATGAAAAGCGCAAGAGCAGCATTGTGCAAGGCCATATGGATATGGTCTGCATTGCTGATGAAGGTTACGAGATAGACTTCAAGAAAGACCCGATTCCACTCGTAGTTGACGGTGACTATATTCGTACAGAAGGGACGACCTTAGGCGCGGACAATGGAATTGCCGTGGCGATGATTATGGCCATTATGGAATCCAAGGACCTTCAGCATCCTGCCCTTACAGGTCTCATCACAGTTGAAGAGGAGACTGGAATGGGTGGAGTGCTTGCACTTGATCCGAAGGACCTTTCTGGAGACATACTTATCAACCTGGACTCCGAAGAGGAAGGAATCTTTTTGGCTTCCTGTGCTGGTGGTGTGAATAATATCGTCAAACTGCCGATTCAGTGGGAAAGTGCCAAGAAAGAGATTGGTTTCCACGAAATCTCTGTAAAAGGACTTCTAGGAGGACATTCTGGAGCTGAAATCGACAAGAAGAGAGCAAGCTCTCTGAAACTCATGGGAATGCTTCTTAAGGAACTGGAAGATGAGATCGGTATTGATATCGCATCCATCTCCGGTGGTGAGAAGATGAATGCAATTCCAAAGACCGCCAAGGCTGTCATCTCTTTTGACAGCGGAAAAGCCAAAGAAGTTCAGTCTATTATCAAGAAATATGAGGACTACTTCAAGAATGAATTCAAGACAACTGATCCGGGAATCAAGTTATCATTGAAGGAAACTAAGAAAGAAGACAAGGTATTTGCGCACAAAACCAAGTCGAGCCTTATCGCTATCCTGATGCTGACTCCTTTCAGTGTTCAGTCCATGAGCGCTGATGTCGAAGACCTTGTGGTCAGCTCGAATAATATAGGTGTTCTCAGTATGGAAAATGACACTCTTGTATTCAGTAATGCTGTGAGAAGTTCAATCAGAAGCTTGAAAGAAGAGCTCAATGCACGGATCGAAGAGATCTGCAAGTTGACTGGAGCGTCCATGGAACTGGTATCGGATTATCCTGAATGGGAATTCAAGGTCGAATCACCAATCAGGGACCTCATGGTCAAGACCTACAAGGAAATGTTCAAAACAGATGCCAAGGTATCTGCTATACATGCTGGTCTTGAATGTGGATTCCTCAAGGAGAAGACAGGGGATATTGATATGATTTCAATGGGACCTGAAATGCATGATGTCCATACGCCGAGCGAAAAGCTCAGCATATCCTCATCAAAGAGGCTGTATGAGTTCCTTTGTGAACTACTAAAGAGAGCGAAGTAAATTCTGAACCTCTATAATTTGAACTATTCATAATAATCCCCCTGATGCAACAGAGTGATCTGTTGCATCAGGGGGATTTTGTTTCGAAAACTATATGCTTAAACTTGAATTATAATTTTTTGAACAAGATATGGTACATGATATAGTCCGAGATATTTACTAAAAAAGAGTCTGTTTATATATTATTGATTGAGATTATAAAATAAAGTTATTGGCATATGTCAGAAATGGAGTATAATAAGACTTGTAAGTGACATATGTCATAAACTATAGGGAGGTGAATTGCATGGCCAATAGAGATGGAACCGGACCAATGGGTGAGGGATCAGCCACGGGAAGAAGCTTAGGGATTTGTACAGGTGTCAATGAGAAAAGAAATGGGACTGGATCAGGAAAAGGACTTGCCCGCAGATGTGGTTTCGGACAGAGTTCTGGTAGAGGTGCTCAACTGCACAAAGAAACGCTCGATAGAGACAACGGCCTACATCGCAAACAAAAAAATCTTTAATAACTTCATTGAAGTCATTAGTGATTAATCAGAGTACCAATAACAGGGCTCAGAGATACAACCGGAGGACGCTCTGATTGTTATATCAAGAATTGAGGAGAAAATTATGCCAAGACCAATGAAATGGAGAAAAGTATGTGATTTGCCTGAAAACAATCGATTTGGACCTCTGGATTCATTTCCAGTAGAAAGAGCTTATATAAATATGAAAGTTGATGAGTATGAAACAATACGACTTATCGATTTGGAGGGTTTTACACAGGATGAATGCGCAAAACAGATGAATATTGCCCGTTCTACTGTTCAAGGCATTTATTTCGCTGCCAGAAAGAAACTGGCTGAGTCCTTAGTCAACGGGAAGATAGTACTTATCGAAGGAGGCGAATATCAGCTTTGCAAAGGACTAGGGATTGGATGCGGTCGAGGCTGTCGTAGAAATAGACGTGAAAGGAACTCTCCAGAAACTGAAATTTGAGATGAATGATTATTTTATGGATGAATAACTGAGTAACCCTGTTTCCGTGTAATTCAGTCCTGCTGATCTTACTGCTCTTATGACAAAAAAATAAGTCTATAGAAATTCAGTCATTAATGATTGGATAATGGGGTAAAAAAATGTTGGAACCCTTATATTGTATGAACATGTAGCAATACGAACAATAATCAACAGACGGAGGATATTAAATGAAAATAGCAATTCCAGTAGATGAAAAGAGTATTGAATCGAGTGTATGTGCATCCTTTGGACGCACTCCATATTTCCTGATTTATGATACAGATAACAGTGAAAGTTTATTTATAGACAATAGTGCAGCGGAAAGCGCTGGTGGAGCGGGAATCAAGGCAGCACAAATCATTGTAGATAACAAAGCACATATTTTACTTACTCCACGTTGTGGAGAAAATGCAGCGGATGTGCTCAAAGCTTCTGACATAGTAATATATAAAACACAGACTGTGTCCGCAAAAGATAATATCAGTGCCTATATCTCTGAAAAGCTTCCTTTGCTGAATGAAATTCATTCCGGATTTCATGGGCATGGAGAGAATTAACATGAGAATAGCAGTGTTAAGTGGAAAAGGTGGCACGGGAAAAACATTGGTGTCAGTAAACTTAGCCACAGCAGCAGAAGCATCCTATATTGACTGTGATGTTGAGGAGCCAAATGGCCACCTGTTCTTCAAACCTGAAAATATTCAGGAAGAAGAAATATTCGTAAAAATTCCTTGGGTGGATAACGAACTATGTAATGGATGCCGAAAGTGTATTGATTTCTGTAAATTTAACGCGCTTGCTTATGTTAAGGATAAGCTGATTGTGTTTGATGACATCTGTCACTCTTGTGGCGGCTGCGTTATGCTTTGCCCTCAAAAAGCGCTGTCAGAAAAAGACAAGGTTATCGGGAAAATTCAAAGGGGGACTTCTGGTCCGGTAAGAGTATACACAGGAATGCTGAATATAGGAGAAGCCTCCGGAATTCCAATCATAAAGGGTCTTCTGGAAGAAGAAGAAGAAGGATCAGATGACGTTAGCATTGTAGACTGTCCTCCAGGTAGTTCATGTATCGTTATGGAAAGCATCAAAGATGCAGACTACTGCATATTGGTTGCCGAACCTACAGTTTTTGGAGTTCATAATCTCAACATGGTGTATGATCTGGTGAAACTATTCGAAAAACCATTTGGAGTGGTTCTGAATAAATGTCTGGAGGGAGACAATCCCGCAGAAAAGTTTTGTCTGGAAAAAGACATTAGGATATTGGGTCGAATCCCCTTTGACAATGAGCTTGGACTGCTAAATTCAAATGCAGAGATTGCAGTCAGAGAAAGCAGTAAATATAGTGGTTTATTTTCAGCACTATTAGAAACAGTGAAAAAGGAGGTGCAGCATGAAACAGCTTCTCATTCTTAGCGGCAAGGGAGGCACAGGAAAAACGACAATAGCCAGTGCTTTTATCAAGCTTTCAAAAGCTAGGGCGTATGCAGACTGTGATGTGGATGCACCGAATCTGCACCTTATAACGGATCAGAATTTTGAACCGAAGATAAAGGATTATTATGGATTGCCAAAAGCAGAGATTAACCAGAATCTCTGTATCAGATGTGATCTATGTAGAAAAAACTGCAGATTTGATGCAATTTTACATGATAAGATCTATGAAATTGATGCATTTGCCTGTGAAGGGTGCGGTGTCTGTGAACTTGTTTGTCCTGCTGGTGCCATAACAATGAAGCCTGCTGTGGCAGGTGAGCTGAAGCTATTTGAAGAGGGTGGAAATGTATTCTCTACGGCTCAGCTGAAAATGGGCAGCGGTACTTCGGGGATGCTTGTGACGGAAGTGAAAAAGCAGATGAAATCAGCAATGGATAATGTTGAACTCGCAATAATAGACGGGTCTCCGGGTATAGGATGTCCAGTTATTGCATCAATCAGTGGAGTGGATATGGTTTTGATTGTAGCAGAACCTTCTATATCTGGAATAAGTGATTTAGAGCGGATTATAAAAACAGCGTCTTCATTTGGAACAAAAGCCGTAGTATGTACAAATAAATTTGATACGAATATCAATAATTCGAGAAAGATTGAAGAATTCTGCAAAATAAACAATCTCCCTTTTACAGGCCAGATACCGTATGATCTGGATGCAGTTAGAGCAATCAATAAAGGAAAGAGCATTGCTGAAATTGACTGTTCATCGGGTATAGCAGTGAAAGAGGTTTACACAAAGACCATGAGACTGCTTTTCGAATGAAAGTATGTTCATCAGTTAATATCTGAAAAATATATCTGAATTGAAAAAATCTAGATTGAAAATCAGGAACATGACAGGAGCTTAGCTCATAAAGAAATGAGATAGAGATTAGTCTAGTCTGGTACAAGTATTCTCATATATTAAAAGAATTCAGATGAACGCAGATCACTGATATTTTATAGCAAATGAGAGTCATCAGCTGAAGAACATTATTAAACGTGTTTTCCAGGGTTTTGAGCAGAAAGGGATAGTCGGATGCTTGAATTGAAAACTAAATCACTTTTGGAAGTGACTTGAATGAGCCACTCACTGTCAACGAAAGAACGGAGGAAAATATGATTAAAATTGCAGTAGCCAGCGAAAATGAATTGGTAACAGATCATTTTGGACATTGTCACAACTTCAATATTTTTGAAACTGAAAACAATCTGATTACGAAAAGCGAGTCCATACCTTATCCAGGTCATAAACCAG
>DATIRH010000195.1:0-1938 GCA_035469845.1 Proteiniclasticum sp.
ATACGACGTCAAGATTTTTGAAGATAAGATAAGATAAGAGTTTATTTATAAAGCTGCCCGCAAACGGATGATCCGTTTGCGGGCAGCTTTTTAACTATACTCTTATATTATCTTATTTTATCTTCAAAAATCTTGACCTTGTATTCTTCTTTCCATTCTTCAATGAATGAAGCATACTTTTCATTCTTCATTTCCGCATCAAGAGTGGATGAGATAGCTACTTCCACTTCTTCAAGTTCCTGCTGAACTGCTTCAGCCTGAACATTGTCTACCTTGATGATATGATAGCCGGCAGAGGACTGCACAACATCTGAAATCTCATTTTCTTTCAGTGCCTTAACATGCTCCATGAAATCAGCATACAGCTCTTCATTTTCATAGGCATAGTATCCTAGTACTCCACCTGCTTCTGCTGACATGTCGTTTCCGAATTCTTCAGCTACTTCAGCAAAGTCTCTTCCATCTTCCTTGATCAGTTTGAGTGCTGCTTCCGCTTCTGCTTTCGCTGCATCGTCAGTTCCAAAGTAGATGTGATAGATGTTCGCTCCAGCTGGTGTCATATAAGTTGCCTTGTTCTCTTCATAGTAAGCTTTGATGTCTTCGTCTGTAACAGTAACATCTTCCATCAGCGTTGTGTAATACTGTTGTCTGATGATATCCTTCTTCACGAATTCATAGTAAGTCTCTTCAGTAAATCCAGCATCAGTCAAAGCAGCTTCATAAGCGCCTTCTTCTGCAACATAAGCCGCTTTCACCTGCTCGATTCTCTCGTCGATGGCTGCAGTTATTTCTTCAGTATCTGTTTCCATTCCGGATTCTTCTACCTTCTTGTCGATGATCTTCATTTCCACCAGGCTGTTCAGGATATCAACCTTAAGCTGCTTGACGACCTCTTTGCCTTCTTCCTGCTCTAGGATGTCATCTCCGTAAGTGACCTTCAGGCTGTCCATGTATGATACTGCTTCAGTATCGACATCCTTCTGTGTGATTTTATCTTCGCCTATTTCTGCAAGGACTGTTCCTTCAATGGATTCAGGTGTTTCTTCTACTAATCCGCAACCTGCCAGCGCTAAGGCTAGAACAGATATGGATAGGGTTGTGAGTACTTTCTTCTTTAAACTAATCAAGTTAATTCCCTCTCTTTTTTTAATCTTATTGTGCTCCGGTTCATTATAAACTCTCAATGTTACATTTCGTTGACACATTTTAATATTATATAGTCTTTATGACTCTTTTGCAACTCTGTCCGCCTCTGTAAGCTCTTTCATGAGCTTCGTCAGGGCATCCATGGTCTGGTATCTTTCTTTCTCTACGATTGTAAAAGCCACTGCTGGATTCTTTCTCTGGAATTCTGTTCGATCAGCATACTTCTCGAAAAGCAGACTCACTTTTTCAGGTGTCAGCTTCTCGGCGGATGCGAAGGTGATCAGAATATCTTTTCCACGATCTCTTAGTTCCAGCACACCAGCACGGTTTGCATAGAATTTCAGTCTCGCTATGTCCATGAGATTGTAAAGCGAGTCTGGAATGTCACTGAAACGGTCAAGGAGCTCTTCCTTGATGTCATCATAGTCTTCTTCGCTCTCCATGGATGCAATTCGTTTGTACACTTCAATTTTATGTACTTCATCGGAAATATAGGAAGAAGGAATATAGGCATCGATCTTCATATCGATGGTGGTATCCACCTTCTCTTCCATGATTTCGCCAGTGATCATCTTGATGGCAGTATCGAGCATCCGCACATAGAGATCATATCCCACAACGGACATCTGACCATGCTGTGCTTTGCCCATGAGGTTACCTGCCCCTCGAATCTCCAGGTCCCGCATGGCGATTTTAAACCCTGAGCCCAGTTCCGTGAAGTCTTTCAGTGCACGAAGCCTCTTTTCAGCGACCTCTGTCAGTACCTTGTCTTTTTTGTAAGTCAGGTAGGCA
>DATIRH010000196.1:0-4279 GCA_035469845.1 Proteiniclasticum sp.
TGAAGGAAAACGCATTTATCTTGAGTTCTCCGAAACCGGTGATGATTTTAAAATTGAACCTTTGGTTTTTAAAAATCAGATCCAGGAAAAGGAGAAATTCCTGATATCAGAATAAATATTCCTTTACATAGCGTTACTTCATTGATATAATACTATGTAGGCCGCTCAGAAGAGGTTTATTTAAACAGCATTAATTTGGTGTACCTTAAAGGCGAGTACTGATATGAGGAGGTGTTTCATATGTTTGCAATTATAAACACAGGTGGTAAGCAGTATAAAGTTTCTGAAGGCGATCTTCTCAAAGTTGAGAAAATCACAGCAGATTTAGATTCTATTGTTGAACTAACAGATGTTTTAGCAGTATCCAGCGGAGATGGCGAACTTACTTTAGGTAATCCTTTAGTTGAGGGTGCTAGAGTAACCGCAAAGGTTATTGCTCATGGCAAGGCGAAGAAGGTTATTGTCTTCAAGTTCAAAGCCAAGAAAGATTATAGAAAGAAACACGGTCACCGACAACCTTTCACAAAGATTCTTATCGAGAAGATTGAAGCTTAATTATGATAGAAGTTCGATTTTTAAGAAAATCTGGTAATCTTGTAGGATTTACCTACGATGGTCATGCAGATTATGATGAATACGGGAAAGATATTGTATGTGCTGCCGTCACTGCACAGTGTATGATGGTATATAACGGCCTTGATGAAATCATGAAAATTAAAAATAAGATCGACATTGATCAGAATGGCGGATATTTATCCGTAAGTATCGATAGCGCAAGTCCTGAAGATAAAAAGGCAGCGCAGATTTTAATGGAAACATTATTATTAGGAATTAAAGCAATTGAATTGCAACACAGTACTATTATAAAGCTAATTGAAGAGGAGGTGTAACACCATGCTTATATTAAACCTTCAGTTCTTCTCATCCAAAAAGGGTGTAGGAAGTTCAAGAAATGGTAGAGATTCTGAATCTAAGAGACTTGGAGTTAAATCAGCAGACGGACAATTTGTTCTTGCTGGAAATATTCTTGTTAGACAAAGAGGAACAAAAATTCACCCAGGCACAAACGTTGGCAAGGGTAGTGACGATACTTTATTCGCAAAAGTTGATGGAGTTGTAAGATTCGAAAGACTTGGCAAAGAAAGAAAAAAAGCGAGTGTTTACCCAGTTGAACTGGAAGCAGTTGCAGAATAGTAAGCAAAGAAGGGCCTGCTAACACAGCAGGCCCTATTTTTTGAAATTCGTTCATCTATTTGCATGATAAATGAAATATTTTTATAGTATAATAGCAATCAGGTGATAGATTTTTAAAGAAAGATACCGAACAGATAAAACCCAAGGTAGGTGAAAAAAATGAACATGTTTATTGATATTGCAGATATATTTATCAGAAGTGGTGATGGCGGTGACGGAGCCATATCATTCAGACGAGATAAATACGTGTCACAGGGTGGACCTGATGGTGGTGATGGCGGAAAAGGCGGAGATGTCATTTTTGTCGTGGATTCTTCTATGACGACATTACTAAATTTTAAATTTAAGAGAAAGTTTGTTGCAGGAAATGGTGTAAATGGCGGACTAAGTAAATGCTATGGAGCCGCTGCAGAGAATCTTGAAATTTCAGTACCTCTTGGTACTATTATAAAAGATAAAGAATCAGGTAAAATCATTGCTGATTTATCTAAGCCAGATGAGCGTTATGTCGTTTTAAGAGGTGGTAAAGGTGGTAAAGGAAATGCCAAATATGCCACATCGACTCGACAGGCTCCTGATTTTGCGGAACCAGGCATGCCTGGTGAAGATAAGAACATTACACTGGAATTGAAGCTGCTAGCTGATGTAGGACTCCTTGGATTCCCTAACGTGGGTAAATCCACATTGTTGTCCAAAGTGTCAAAAGCTCAGCCTAAGATTGCCAATTATCACTTTACAACACTTGAACCAAATCTAGGTGTTGTAGCGCTGCCTGGCATTAATCCGTTTGTAATAGCGGATATACCAGGAATCATTGAAGGTGCTTCAGAAGGAGTAGGCCTCGGAATTCAGTTTCTGAGACATATTGAAAGAACAAGACTTCTTCTGCATATAGTAGATATCTCAGGAATTGAGGGTAGAGATCCGTTAGAAGATTTCAAACTGATCAATGAAGAACTTAAGAAATACAAGCTCGACTTAACTGACAGACCTCAGATTGTTGTCATGAATAAAGTTGATTTATTGTATGATAAGGCTGATCTGGATAAATTCAAGCAAAGCGTAAATGAACTGGGATACAGTGAAGTCTATGCGATGTCTGCAGCTACTGGTGAAGGCGTTGGAGAGCTAATGAAGATCTGTGCTGAAAAGCTTCAGTCTATACCGATAGTTGAAACCGTCTACGATGAAGACGATATGTTTATCGCAGAAGAAAAACATTTCACTTATGAAATTACAGTCGATGAAGACGGAGTATATATTGTTTCAGGAACTTTTGTCGATCGTCTGCTTCGTGCCTTGAATCTTAATAATCCAAGTCACCTGAGATATTTCCATAAAGTACTGGGAAATAAGGGTGTACTAAGTGAACTGAGAGAAATGGGCATACAAGACGGTGATTCAATCAAACTGAATAACTTTGAATTCGAATATTATGCATAGGAGAAGAATCATATGATTACAACAAAACAAAGAGCATACCTGAGAAGTCTTGCAAATAAGATTGACTCGATTTTCCAGATTGGAAAAGGTGGTATTGAAGCTCCCTTTATAAAACAGGTAGAAGATGCTCTTGAAAAAAGAGAGCTCGTGAAGATCACAGTGCTGGATAACAGTGGAATAGATCCAAGAGATGCCCACGATCAGCTGATAGGAGCCATTGGATGTGAAGGTGTTCAAGTTATCGGTTCTAAAATCGTTCTTTACAAAGAAAGTAAAAATAACAAGAAAATAGAACTTCCAACTAAATGAAGACAGGCATTCTAGGGGGAACCTTCAACCCCATACACAATGGTCATTTATATATGGCTTTTGAAGCCATGGAAACCCTAGAGCTTGATCGGATCATCTTCGTTCCGAATTATATTCCTCCCCATAAGGAGGCTTCTAACAGGAATCCCGAAGATGTGCTTAGAATGCTGGAAATGGCTCTTGAAGAGTATGATGATTTCATAATCTCAACTTTTGATCTGGAAAAAAAAGGCTTAAGCTACACATATGAAACATTGGAATATTTCACGAAGATCTATCCTCATGATGAATTTTATTTCATCATCGGGGAAGATTCTTACGTGAATTTTTCTCTTTGGAAAAACCCAGAAAAAATTCTTAATTTTGCAAGGCTTGTTGTTTTTCAGAGGCAGGGATTTGATCTGAAAGAGAGTAGAGCGACGAAAGCCGTGCTGGAAAATCAGAACAGTGAACCAATTGTTTTGGATTCTATGATTCTTGAAATTTCAAGCAGCGACATACGAAATAGAGTGGTGAGAAATAAACAGATCAGTTATCTGGTGCCTGCTAAAGTGAGGGATTATATCAATGAACACGGATTATACAAAGAAGAGCCGATGGAGTAAAGAGGAAATACTTGTTTACCTGAAGAATCATCTCAAAAAAAGCCGATTTCATCATATCCAAGGCGTTGTAAAGGCTGCAAAGGAACTTGCGGCTATTTACGGTGAAGATCAGGAAAAAGCGGAATTAGCGGCACTATACCACGACATCTTAAAAGACAAGGATAGGAACTGGCTGCTATCGTATATGAAGCGCCATGGAGAAGAACCCCATGAGGGACTTCTTGCATGGAAAACGCTTCATGCACCTGCAGGGGCAATTTTCGCAAAAGAAGTATGTGGAGAGGAAGATGAAGATATACTGAATGCAGTAAGATTTCATACCACAGGAAGAACAGATATGACGCTCCTTGAAAAAATCATTTTTGTTGCGGATTATATCGAGGAAGGGCGTAGCTTCCCTGAAGTCGATGAGCTAAGATCATTAGCTAGACTGGATCTGGATCAGGCTGTTCTTGCATCTCTGGAAAGCAGCATCAGGCATCTAAGCGAGATGAATGAGCACGTGATGTCTTTGTCTCTGGAAGCAGAAGCTTATTATAGAGAAGTAACTAGAAGAAAGGACTCGATATGAAAAGTACAATGAAAGTAATTGAAAAAGATATTTCCATCACTTCTGTCGGTATCAAAATCAAAACATATCTGAAAGAAAATATGGGACTATCTTCAAGATTTATAAGAAGTGCAGCTTTGGAAAAAAGAATTAAAATCAACAACAGACCTGTGAAGCT
>DATIRH010000197.1:0-2341 GCA_035469845.1 Proteiniclasticum sp.
AGGAGAACAGATGGAAAATAATCTGTTACCACCGTCTTATCAAGAGCAGTTACAGGCTGCTTCTCTTTTCTGAAAATCCATAGAAGTACAAGTGTGGACATGACAGCACCGACCTGAACGATGAAAAATAATCCCATCTTCCCATTGTATATGAAGAAATCAAAGAAGTTCATATCCAGATGCCCTGCTAGAAGGATGGACGTTGTATCACCCACCAGTGTTGCCGCACCCTGCAGATTCGAAGCCACAGAGATGGAAATGATGCTGGAGATTGGTGAGACACCGAGTTTTTTGCAGATGGTGAGTGCTACTGGGGCTACCATCAGCACCGTAGCCACATTATCTACAAATGCGGAAATAATTCCTGCGAAAAGTGAAAGTGAAACGATGGCCCACATGACATTGGGTGTCTTTTCGATGATGATGTCCGCAAGCAGCGATGGCATCTTCGAGTCTATAAAAAGAGATACCAGTCCCATGGTTCCTGCGATCATGAAAATGACATTCCAGTCGATGATGGTGAATACCTCTCTAAAAGGGATAATTCCAAGCACCACGAATAACGTCGCGGATGTGACTGCTATTTTGGCCCTGTGTTTTGGAATCGACAAAAGTAATACATAGGTCATAATAAAGATGATAATGGCTGCAATTTTCATTTTGTTCTCCTTGTCAGTATATTTTTACAAGACCATCATTTTTTTAATAAAAAGACATAAAAAAAGACTCTTCACCAAAAAAACTTCTGGTAAAAGTCTCGCTTTCATAAAATCGATTGGACAACCGGATTTTCATCGTACTTGACGACTGTCCACACTCTCTATCATATCTCTGATAAAGAGAAGCTACTCCCTAATACTCAATAATTTTACTCGAATTCCGAGCTAAAAACAAGCATTGATATTAAATTATCAATGCTTGTTTTCATTCATTAACTTCAATAAATGCTCGATGTCTTTTAGAAATTATAATTCTGATAGACGTAGAACAGGTGATAGGCAATGGCAAAGAAAAGAAGTACCGCAACAACTCTATGGATATTGAGCCATAGACCCTTACGACTTTTTTTCTTGCGATATCCATACCCACCGAGACCCGCCTGCAAAAACATGAGCCCCGCTGCAATGGCTCCACTTGTGACAAATCCCCAGCGGTTATACTGGATGAAAAAATGGACAATGATTCCTAGAGCTGCAATCACACCGAAGAGCTTGTGATTCTTGACCACAAAAGTCAGAAAAGCCTGCCAGGGGCCTTTCAGTTTCTCATTCTTGCGAATGGTTTTTCCCCATTTCTTGTTCGCCGCTTTCATCACATAATTCATAATGGTCAGGATATATGCGATGACAATGACCCATCCGAAAAACGCACCGATTGTTGGATTCATATATTTTCCTCCTTCCTCTAACTATTCTACTTATATTTATAATACCATCAATTCTAATCTCCACAAGAATTTTAAGACAAAATCAGCAAAAAAGCCTTTCTTTATCAGTTGCCTATTCATTTTGAAGCAGCGCTTATGATATGATAAGAGAAAATTCAAAATATTTAGCTTGAAAGAAGGGGTTTTTATGAAACTGGAAGGTAAAGTGGTGGTCGCCCAAGGGGGAGGACCAACCGCAGTCATCAATGAATCATTGGTCGGGGTCGTTTTGGAATCGCGTAAATTTCCTCAGATTACAAAAGTCTATGGTGCTATAAACGGAGTCCGTGGAATCATCAACGAAGACTTTCTTGACCTGACTCAGGAAACCACCAATAATCTGGAAAGAGTCGCAGTGACTCCCTCCTCCGCTCTTTTTTCCACGAGAGACAAGCCGGATAAAGCCTATTGTCAGGAGATTTTTAAAGTATTCAAAGCTCATGATGTAAGATATTTTTTCTATATCGGAGGAAATGATTCCGCAGATACAGTAAGAATCGTCAATGAAGAGGCAGAGCGCTCAAATTATGAATTCAGAGCGATCCATATCCCAAAGACCATAGACAATGATCTGATGATCAATGATCATACACCAGGATATGGCTCTGCAGCCAAATTTGTCGCCCAGAGCTTCATCGGTCTGAACCTGGATAACCGAGCGCTTCCTGGTGTACATATCGGCGTCGTCATGGGAAGAAATTCAGGTTTTCTCACGGCAGCTTCTTCCATTGCACAGAAATATCCTGATGATGGACCACATCTCATCTATCTTCCAGAACGCGCTTTCAAGGTGGACAATTTCTTGAGTGATGTCAAAAGAATCTATGATCAGCACGGAAGATGCGTTGTAGCTTTATCAGAAGGCATCGTGGACGAATATGGTGTTCCCATCATGGAGAGACTAGGCAAGAGAGA
>DATIRH010000198.1:0-8239 GCA_035469845.1 Proteiniclasticum sp.
GCTATATAAGTGATTTTATCAAGCTGATTTTATAACATCTACTATTCTATCACTTGCTATATTGTAATTAATTATCCAACATAGTAAAAGGACATCATCTTTAGTTACAAAGATGATGTCCTTTATTTTTTATCATGATAATGCTTAGCGTCCTATGCCTTATCTATGATGATTGATCTTCTATTTCTTTCGAGGATTTCTAACTTCAGCCTGAGCTGCTGCCAGTCTAGCAACCGGTACTCTGAATGGTGAGCATGATACATAGTCAAGACCGATATCATGGAAGAAGTTTACGGATGAAGGATCTCCACCGTGTTCTCCACATACACCTAGCTTGATAGTACTCTTCTCGTCTCTACCTTTTTTAACAGCAATTTTAACGAATTCACCTACGCCAGTCTGATCAAGTTTTGCAAACGGATCAAAGTCATAGATCTTCTTTTCATAATAATGCTTTAAGAATGTACCAGCATCATCTCTTGAGAATCCGAAGGCCATCTGTGTAAGGTCATTTGTTCCGAAGGAGAAGAAATCTGCTTCCTTCGCAATTTCATCAGCCGTAACACAAGCTCTTGGAATTTCAATCATTGTACCAACTAAGTATGTAAGTTCTGCTCCTCTTTCAGCGATGATTGCATCTGCTGTCTTCTGAACAATACTCTTAACATATTTAAGTTCGTTTACTTCTCCAACAAGTGGAATCATGATTTCTGGAACTAATTTCCATCCCATCTCTTCATTCACTTCAATAGCAGCTTCAATAACCGCTCTTGTCTGCATTTCTGCGATTTCAGGGTAAGAAACTGCAAGTCTGCATCCTCTATGACCCATCATTGGATTGAATTCGTGAAGATCTGAGATTACATTATTCAGATCTTCTGATGTAATCTTCAGCTCAAGAGCCAGTTCATCAATTTCCTTAGCCTGTGTTGGCAGGAATTCATGTAGTGGTGGATCGAGGAATCTGATAGTAACTGCATAGCCTTCCATAGCCTTGTAGATGCCCTTGAAGTCGCTCTTCTGCATAGGCAGCAGCTTATCAAGTGCAGTTCTTCTAGCTTCTTCTGTTCTTGCTACAATCATCTGTCTCATAGGGAAAATTCTGTCTTCAGCAAAGAACATATGCTCAGTTCTTGTAAGACCAATACCTTCTGCACCGAACTTCACAGCCTGCGCTGCATCATGAGGTGTATCAGCATTTGTTCTCACCTTAAGTGTTCTGATTTCATCAGCCCATGACATGAATGTTTCAAAATGACCGGAGATTTCTGGTTCTACCGTCTCAATTTTACCTTCATATACATTACCAGTTGATCCATCCAATGAAATGTAGTCATCAGATGTATAAACCTTACCATTAAGGGTCATTGTCTTATTCTTTTCATTAACCTTGAGTGAACCTGCTCCAACTATGCAGCAAGCACCCATGCCTCTTGCAACAACTGCAGCATGAGATGTCATACCACCTCTGACTGTAAGGATACCTTCTGCTGCAATCATACCTTCAATGTCTTCTGGTGAAGTTTCCTGTCTGACAAGAATTACATTTTCGCCAGCTTCATGTCTTTCTTTAGCTTCTAAAGCTGAGAAAGCGATCTTACCTGTAGCGGCACCTGGTGATGCAGGAAGACCAGCTGTCATGATTTCATGTTTAGCCATTTCTTTAGCATCAAATGCTGGGTGAAGAAGTGTATCAAGCTGTTTTGGATCCATCATAAGGATTGCCTTTTCTTTTGATACTAGTCCTTCTATTTCCATTTCAACAGCAATACGCAGAGCAGCTTGTGCTGTTCTCTTACCATTTCTTGTCTGTAGGAAGTATAGCTTGCCTTCTTCAATGGTAAACTCCATATCCTGCATATCATGGTAGTGATTTTCAAGTTTATTAACGATTTCAACAAATTCCCTGTATGTTTCAGGCATCTGCTTATCCAGTTCTTCAATAGGTTTTGGTGTTCTGATACCAGCTACAACGTCTTCACCTTGTGCATTCATCAGATACTCAGCGAAAATCTTCTTTTCTCCAGTAGCAGGGTTTCTTGAGAATGCAACACCAGATCCTGATGTTTCACCCTTGTTACCAAATACCATTTCCTGCACGTTAACTGCTGTTCCCCAGCTTGAAGGAATATCATTCAGTCTTCTGTATACGTTGGCTCTTGGGTTATCCCAGCTTCTGAATACAGCTGTTATAGATTCAATCAACTGCTCTCTTGCATTTTGAGGGAAGTCTTCTCCCTTTCTGCTCTTGTAGAATTCCTTGAATTTAGCTACAAGTTCCTTAAGGTCGTCGGCAGAAAGCTCGGTGTCAAGTTCTACTCCCTTTTCTTCCTTCATCTCATGAAGAATTACTTCAAAGTCCTGCTTAGATATTTCCATAACAACGTCAGAGAACATCATGATGAATCTTCTGTAAGAGTCATATGCGAATCTTTCATTACCGGTTTCCTTAGCAACAACTTCTACTGTTTCGTCGGTAAGACCCAGATTCAGAACTGTATCCATCATTCCAGGCATAGAAGCTCTTGCTCCTGAACGAACTGAAACAAGTAGTGGATTCTTATCTCCACCGAATGACTTACCTGTTAATTCTTCAAGCTTATCCATTGTAGAATGGATTTCGTCGATGACTTCTTGCGTAATCTCCTTGTTATCAGCGTAATATTTATTACAAGCCTCTGTTGTAACAACGAATCCCTTTGGTATTGGAATTCCAATGTTAGTCATTTCTGCCAGATTGGCGCCTTTTCCTCCGAGGAGGTTTTTCATGGTAGCATCACCTTCACTAAAAAGGTATACGTATTTCTTTGACATAGATTTCCCTCACTTTCAATAATTCATGCTTATGCACATATATTTGAATCCGGTAAAACCGGGAGTTCACATAGCTATAGATTCTGAACGTTTCAAAATCCTTATATATTATATCATAGGAATCCAGCAAATTGTACAATCTTTAATAATGGTTTTTATTTTATTATTTTTATTGTACGACTTATTGATACGAACATTTGATGTTCTGATTCACTTTAAAATAAAAATATAAGACTTCTCTATCATAACAGAGAAGTCTTATATGAATATTAATATTGTGAAAACTTAATAGATATCCGGTGAAAAATAACCTTTCAGATCATCTTCCTCTTCCTGCTCTTTTTTAAAATGTATTTTCTCAGTCAGATCGTCGATCTTCCTTGATATTTTTGTTTTCTCCAGACCAAAGGCATTGGCTGTAACCTTCATTTTTTCTCTTACAGGCTTTGTAAGATTGGTTTCTTTATCGCCTCTTTTTACAGTTATATCTACACCGAAAGCCAGCACGCCAGCAGCAACGGCTGCGAGTAACTTAGGCTTTTTAGCTAGAAGCAGTGTCCCAATTATGGCAACCGGGAGTGGTGCATCAAAGCTTTTTTCCTGGTAAGCAAACTCCACTGTTTCAGCGCTGGTTCTTTTCAGACTGTCAAAAGTCTTGTCCTTATATTCTTTAAGATCCTCGAACTTCTCACCTTTCATGTTTTCAAGATAGATCACCGCTTCTAAAGTATCATAATCTGTAGCTTCCAATGCTTTTTTTGCTACTTCATAAGACACCTTTTTCCGTGTTCTGACTTCGTCAACTTTTGCGAGTAACTCATTGTTCGTTTCCATGGATTATTCCTCCTTGTCGAATAAGTGTAATGGTTCATTACATATACTTTAACATATCTAAGCTTTTAGGTCGCCTCTGATAACTATCTTTTATGATAAAGGAAGTCACCGACTGCAATTCTTTCTTTATTCTTTCATCCACTTTAAGAATATGAATTTTTGGAAAGTCAGTTTTTTGTAGGAACTCTGCTGTTTTTATCGCTCCCTGACTCATTTCAAATGGAACCATTTCCTTCCCTACTTTGAATCCGGTCAGACCAATCAATTTAATCTCATAGGCTAAAGTGAGCACTTCCATATCAATAACATCTGCTTCGAGTAAATAGAGAGCTGTGACAAGATTCTTATAAACCAGCTCCTGTGGTTCACCATCTACACTCACGATATCAACCAGTTCAACAAAATATGATCCATAGGTCAGTAGTTCCAGTGTTGTAGACAGTTTTGAAAAAGCGTTGATAATACTGCCTTCATTTAGACTGTAAAGAGATTTCCCTTTATAAACCAGGAAATCTCCAAAAAGCAGTGGTCTTACCAAGGACTGAAACTTGCTTTTCTGAGACCTTACACCTTTGCATAGTACAGATATCTTCCCGAATTCTTCTGTAAAAACCCACATAAGCTTGTCTTTCTCTTTATAGTCCATGGTCTTAAGAATTACGCCTTTCACTTTGACCTGCATTATTCCTTATAACCCAATTCCTTTAATAAAGTAGCATTATCTCTCCACTCTTTTCTCACCTTGACAAAAGTTTTAAGATTCACTTTTCCTTCTAAATAGACTTCCATATCTTCTCTAGCCCAGGTACCGATTTTCTTAAGCGTCTGTCCGCCTTTTCCTATAATAATCCCTTTATGTGAGTCCTTCTCGCAGATGATATCTGCTTCAATATCCCAGTTTCCGTTTTCTTTTTCTTTCATTGAAACGATTTCTACAGCAATACCATGTGGAATTTCCTGTTGAAGCAGCTTCAAAGCTTTTTCTCTGATCGATTCGGCAGCCATGAATCTTAGATGAACATCTGCTACCATATCTTCTGGGTAATACATTGGCCCTTCAGGCATATGTTGCTTTACTAGGTCCAGAATGTTTTCAGTATTTTTTCCCTTCAGAGCAGAAATCGGAATGATTTCCTCGAAATCCACTTCCTTAGCATAGCTTTCTAAAGTTTTTGCTATCTTATCCTGATCAAATTCATCGATTTTATTGACTAGTAGAAATACTGGTGTCTTCAATCCTTTCAGCTCTTCCATTATTTTTGCATCCCCTGGATGAATCCCCCCAGCTGTTACTGTCGTGATGAATATCACGAGATCCACCTGGTTCAGAGTTTCTCTTGCCACATGAACCATATATTCACCTAATTTGTTCTTCGCTTTATGAATACCCGGAGTATCTACAAAGATAATCTGAGCCTCATCATCCGTATAAATGGCGTTTAAATTCTTTCTTGTTGTCTGCGGTTTATTTGAAACAATAGACAATTTCGCACCCATAAGATGATTGATTAAAGTTGATTTTCCTACATTTGGTCTTCCGACCACCGTTATAAATCCTGATTTAAACATGTTTCACTTCCTTTACTGCATCCAGATCAATCTTTGTAAAAGCACCAGGTAGAATATCTTCCATGGTTTCCACCATATATTCGTCCTTGTTCTTTATAATGATGATTGGAATTTCTTTATTTTCTGCAAATTCCACCATAACTTGTCTGCATATTCCACAGGGAAAAGTGAAGTTATGTGGATCTCCTACTACTGCAAGTGCTTTAATTTTCGTATGCCCGTGTGATACTGCATTGAATATCGCAGTTCTCTCTGCGCAGTTTGTCGCTCCATAGGATGCATTTTCAATATTGCATCCGCTGAAAATAGAGCCGTCTTCCATAAGAACCGCTGACCCAACTTTAAAGTTGGAATAGGGCACGTATGCATTTTCTTTTGCTGCAAGAGCAGCATCGATTAATTCTTTATACATTTTTTACCTTCTTTATATTATATTTTATATATTTTACTCTGAACTCAGATATATTTGATTTTTAATAACCAAAAAATCTGAATAAAAGAATGGTCACTAAAAATCCGATTAATGCTCCCACAAACACTTCTTTCAAAGAATGAACTTTTGAATCCACTCGAGATTGAGCCACAATGATTGCCATTAAAAAACTTAGCGTAATAGCAATGGTTGAATCAGAAAGATAACTTATTACTGTAGCCAAGCTAAAAGCCACTGCAGCATGACCTGAGGGCATTCCGCCCTTTAGAGGAGTTCCTTCTCCCACAACAGCCTTCGTCAGAATAACGGATAGTGAGACAATAATCAGCACAACAATCACCAGATAAGGACTTGCATGTTTGATCAGCTGAACACCTCTGAAGGTAAAAGTTGTGATTTCCTCCCAGAAAATGAAGTATCCTACAATAATTGCATTGACTGCAGTTAAAAGTACAGCTGCTGCCGATGCATTTTTTGCGATCTTCGCTAATGGATGATAGTGATTCGTTGTCGCATCTATCGCACTTTCTATGGCCGTATTCAGAAGTTCCGCAGACATGACCATGGTAATCGCAATAAACAATAACAGCAGCTCCACTTTGGATATGTTGGTGAATAAAGAAAATATAATTACGACAATTGCTGCTACCACATGGATTTTCATATTTCGCTGTGTTCGGACAGCATAGATGAAACCGGATATTGCATAGTTGAAACTATCAAGTAGACCCTTTAAATCCATAAGTTCACCTTCCTACTCTCTTGTAATTTCTAATGCATTCAGTATTTTTTCTTCTTCAGCTCTCATCTTGATCTTGTCATATTCATCCATATGATCATATCCCAGTAAATGCAATACAGAATGAACTACAAGATAACATACTTCGCGTTTTATGGAATGTCCATATTCTTCAGCCTGCTCTATTGCTTTCTCCATGGATAACACCACGTCACCAAAGACCAGAGCATCACCATCAAAATACTCAACACCAAACTTGTGGCCCCGGTAAAGCTCTTTATAAGTCTTCCCTGGTTCATATTCAATCATGGGAAATGATAAAACATCTGTTTCCTGGTCGATGTCCCTTGTATCTCTATTAATACCTCTGATCGTATCATTATCCACCAGAAGCACACTAACTTCACCTTCATACTTAACTTCCTGACTTTCCAATGTATAACTGATTGTATCACTTATTGCATTTATAAGTTTCTCATCAATTTCAACTAAGTTCTGTTCATTTTCAATATTGATCATTCTACTCACCTGTCTTCTTATCATTCGATTTCTTTCTTTTATCTTCAGGATACTCAATTCTCTCGTGATAGATTGAGCCGAATGTCTTCAGAAAGTTTTTTCTGATTCTTGATACATCACTGAAAGTGATGTCACATTCGTCCAGCTGTCCATCTTCAAGTTTATCCTTGAATATTTTATATACCATGGCTTGTACTTTACCTGAAGTCGGATCAGTAATACTTCGTACAGCTGCTTCGACGCTATCAGCAAGCATCATGATCCCCGCCTCCCTGGTTTTGGGTTTAGGTCCTGGGTATCTGAAATCTTCTTCTTTGATAGAATCCGGGTCCTCAGCATTATTTCTCATTGTCAGATAAAAGTATTTGACTAGAGTAGTGCCGTGGTGCTGAGCGATAAGATCTTTGATTTCTGAAGGTAATTTTGCCTTTTCAGCCATTTCAAGACCAATCTTCACATGATTAGTAATAATCAGTGTTGAAAGATTGGGGGTGATTTCATCATGAGGATTTTTCGAACCAATCTGATTTTCTTTGAAAAACTGTGGTCTTGAAAGCTTTCCGATATCATGATAATACGCAGCTACTCTTAATAAAATACTGTTGGCATGAAGCTCTTCTGCTGCTGCTTCAGCCAGATTCCCCACCATAATACTATGATGGTATGTACCAGGCGCTTCCATCTGCAGTCTCTTAAGAAGAGGACTATTCGGATTAGCAAGCTCCAGCAGTTTTATTTCTGTGACCACATTAAATGTGTTCTCTATTAAAGGTAAAAATCCGATTACAAGAATCCCTGAAAGCAGAACCCCACTGGCGACCAGCAGAGAATTTCTGAAAGTATCCATTATTGCATTTGACAATAGGAATCCCATTGAAAGAGAAAGCAGAAATGAAACTACACCAATATAAAAACTGGATTTGATGATATCATTTCTTTCTTCTATCTTATTGATGAAAATAACACTTAGTACTGATGTAAGCATCAGAATAATCATCACCTGAACATTAAAACCGGTTATAATGCTGATAAAAATCGCACTGAAAAGCGCAAGTGTCTGACCTATCCTCTTTTTCACAAGTATCGTCAGCAGCATCGGCAAGAAGGTATAGGGTACCAGAAACGGATTGATGACTGTCATGAATCTTGTAAAAGTCAGTGCCAGTGCCATAAGAAGAAACATCAGCGTAACTCTCTTCAAGTCACAGTAGATTTCTTTATAAAACCGCTTCAAATAATAGATCATGATACCATGAATGACAAGTACCGCAGCCAGAAGCCCTGCAAAAGGCAATGCATTGAATCCACTTTCACTTAAGTATCCGAGTTCA
>DATIRH010000199.1:0-6443 GCA_035469845.1 Proteiniclasticum sp.
AATATAACAAAACCATCTTCCATAGTAAAGGTTTTGAAAAAAGAATATTCATATCATATCAAAAAAATGAAAAATGAGCATAAAAAAAGAGATACAGATGTATCCCTATTTTTCAATCCGCTCTATTTTTCTTTTAGTAAATCTCTGATTTCTGTCAGAAGAATTTCTTCTGTAGTTGGAATTGGAGAAGCGGCTGGAGTTTCTTCTTCTTTTTTCTTCATCCTGATAATAAGCTTAACCACTAAAAAGATCGTGAGTGCAACAATCAGAAAATTAATAATTGCCTGGATAAATAAACCGATCATAATCGGTGTGCCATTCACTGCCATGGAAAGCTCAGAAAAATCTGGAATCGAAAAGATTGCAGCAACAATTGGCATAATGATGTCATCAACTAATGATGTTACGATAGCGCGAAACGCACCACCGATAATAACGGCAACAGCTAAGTCTACGACATTGCCTTTAATGGCAAATTCTTTGAATTCATTGATAAAAGTCTTCATAAGTTCACCTCCAAAAGACATGATAGCATAAAGAATATATATATAGAAGTTAACTTTTGATGAAGCTGACAATCGTTATAGTTGATTTTGAGGATAAAGCTGAAGGAAGATATCATTTACCAAAGAACAGGTTTTGCGAAATGTAAACTGCTTCAAATATGGTATACTGTACTATGGACATTATAAAGAATTAGAATTGAACAGAGTCCTTTAATAGATATTTCAGGAATCAGGTTCATAATGAATGAGAGATAATAACGAAAGTAGGTCATATTATGGAGGAAAAATCAATTAGTAGAATGCAGTATCTGGTAAAAGAATGGCTCATACCCATAGTAACAGCACTGGTTCTCGCATGGATCATCAATACCTTTGTGGTATTTCGGATTGAAGTGCCCACCGGTTCTATGATCCCGACAATCAATAAGGAAGACAAAATTTTTGTTTTAAAGGCCTACAACAAGGATGATTTTGAGCGAGGTGACATACTGGTCTTCGAATCGGATGAACTGGCTGAGGAAGAGGGCACTCCAATGCTTCTCATCAAAAGACTCATCGGACTTCCTGGAGAACATGTGGAGCTTATAAACGGACTCCTCTTTGTTGACGGGGTGCAGATGGAAGAACCTTATGTAGTGAATAATTTCATGTTCAACGCTGTATTTGATGTTCCGGAAGATCATCTTCTGTTTTTAGGAGATAACAGAGAAACATCAAACGATGCAAGATATTGGATCAATCCGTACATAAGCCAGGATGATGTTATAGGAAAGGGTGGTCTGAGAATCTTTCCACTGGATAATATAGGTTTTTTAAAATAGAGAACAATCCAAGATGAAAGAATACGATAAACAGATGAAGGAGAACATTATGGAAGTAAACAGAATCATTGAAAACAATAGAGAAAGACTTATAGAAGATGTGCTGAAGCTGGTATCCTATGAATCGGTTCAGGCTGAAGCCAAAGAAGGAATGCCTCAAGGTGAGAAGGTCGCGAAAGCTCTGGAAGAGACCCTTGAAATGGGTAAGGCCTACGGCTTTAAGACCATGAATGTCAACGGTCATGCTGGAGTCATTGAGTACGGTGAAGGAGAAGACTATGTGGCCGTGCTTGGACACCTGGATGTGGTTCCTGTGGGAGAAGGCTGGACAAAGAATCCTCTTGGAGAGGTTTCCGGAGACAGAATCTACGGCAGAGGAACCATGGATGACAAGGGACCAATGGTTGCAGCGCTTCATGGTCTCATCGCAGTAAAGGAATCAGGGGCTACCCTGAAACACAGAATCAGACTGATCTTCGGCACCAGTGAGGAAACTGGTGGAGCGGATATCGTGGAATATCTCAAGAGCGAAAAGCAGCCGGTTTCCGGATTTACACCGGATGCGGATTTTCCTGCCATCAATGCGGAAATGGGCATTCTTGTGATGAAGATTTCCAAAGATCTCAAGAAGCATAATATCTTGTCCCTGGAAGGTGGACAAGCTGTCAATATGGTACCAGACCGTGCTTCGGTAAGATATCTTGAAAACGGAAAAGAGAAGGCGTTATCCTTTGAAGGCGTCTCAGCCCACGGCAGCACACCTCATAAAGGTAAAAATGCGATTTCTGCTCTTCTTCATGAATTGAAGGAAAACAGTGCCTTCGCCGAACTTAAGGACACTTTAAGTGTACTCGAGTATAATTTTGCAATGGATTTAGACGGCCATAATATGGGTGTTGATCTGGAAGATGAAGCTTCCGGTAAACTGGTTCTGAATCTGGGAAAAATAAAATTAGAAGACAATCATCTTGATACATACATCAATATCCGTTATCCTGTCACGATTAAAATGGAAGATGTGACGGAGAAGATCAGGTCTATTTTTGAGAAGGAAGGATTCACTTTTGAAATTCTTGCTCATGATGGCCCCCTTTATTATCCAAAAGATGCGGCTTTCATCAGAAAACTGATGGATGTCTATGCGAAAGAGACGGGAGACCAAAGTGATCCTTTGGCCATCGGTGGAGGTACCTATGCGAAAATGATGGATAACATCGTTGCATTCGGACCGCTGCTTCCGGGCAGAGAAGATACACTGCATCAGCTGGATGAGTATATTCTGATTGAAGATTTGATGACTTGTGCAAGAATTTATGCCAATGCTATGATTGAGTTGGCAAAATAGGGGGCAAGGGATGAACAGTAATAAAAATAAACCTGGGAAGAGTAAGAATATAAAATTTTATATCATATACTTCCTCAGTGTTCTGGTCATGGTTACAGTATTCAATTACTTTTCCAATGACATCAAAAATCAGAAACAGACCTATAATGAATTTAATGCCGCCCTCGTGGAGGACAGAGTGGAGTCCATCAAACTGGATGAATCTCAGAGAAAGTTCGAATATACCATGGTCGAAGGAGATGAACTCTCCGGGTTTACTCTTTATACAGGACAGATCAGCAATGATGAGGACATCATAAAACTGATCAAGGAAAAAGATATTCCTTTCGAAGTGGCGACGGTTCAGGTGGCTAATCCCATCATGACCATCCTTCTTTCATGGATCCTTCCACTTGGACTTCTGCTCTTCTTAGGAAACTATATCCTGAAGAGCATGGACAAGCGTGGCGGTGGAGGCATGATGTCCTTAGGAAAGAGTACAGCGAAGCTTTATGAAAGCGACACTGGTGTCACTTTCAAGGATGTGGCTGGGCAGGAAGAAGCCAAGGAATCTCTCATAGAGATCGTTGATTTTCTTCATAATCCGAAGAAATACGTTTCCATTGGTGCTAAGCTTCCTAAAGGTGCCCTTCTCGTAGGACCTCCAGGAACAGGTAAGACACTTCTTGCAAAAGCGGTGGCTGGTGAAGCCAAGGTTCCATTCTTCTCGCTTTCAGGTTCCGCATTTGTGGAAATGTTTGTGGGTATGGGTGCGGCCAGAGTACGTGACCTCTTTAAGGAAGCCACTGCAAAAGCACCTTGTATCATCTTTATAGATGAGATCGATGCCATCGGTAAATCCAGAGAAACTGGAGGCTACGGTGGAAACGATGAAAGAGAACAGACACTGAATCAGCTTCTTGCTCAGATGGACGGATTTGATTCCTCTGTGGGAATTGTTCTTCTTGCGGCGACCAACAGACCAGAAGTTTTAGATAAAGCGCTCTTGAGACCGGGTAGATTCGACAGAAGAATTATCGTCGATGCACCAGATCTTAAAGGCAGAGAAGCCATCCTTAAAGTACATTCAAAAGGGGTCAAGATGGGAGACGACGTGAATCTCAATGAGATCGCCAAGGGTACCCCAGGTGCTGTAGGTGCAGACCTTGCAAATATGATCAATGAAGCTGCGCTAAGAGCAGTCAAGAACGGCAGATCCTATGTTATGCAGGAAGACCTGCAGGAAGCTATCGAGCTTGTCATTGCCGGTCAGCAGAAGAAAGACAGAATCATGTCTCTAAACGAGAAAAGAATTGTTGCGTTCCATGAAATCGGACATGCACTGGTTGCAGCGATGCAGAAGAACACAGATCCGGTCATGAAGATCACGATCATACCGAGAACCATGGGCTCTTTAGGGTATACCATGCAGGTCCCAGAGGATGACAAGTATCTTATGAGCAAGGATGAAATGCTTACAGAAATCGCCATCCTCTTTGGAGGACGAGCGGCTGAAGAAGTGGAATTCGAATCCATCACGACAGGTGCTTCCAATGATATCGAGCGAGCTACGAATATGGCCAGAAGAATGGTCACACTCTACGGTATGAGCGAAACCTTCGATATGATGGCTTCAGAATCTGTGAGAAGTCAGTATCTTGATGGACGTACCGTCATGAATGTCAGCGATAGATTTGCCGCCAAGGTGGACGAAGAAACCCTGAGTATCATTAAAGCATGTCATAAGCGGGCTTTAGAAATTCTGGGAGAACATAGAGAACTGATGACTGAACTTGCGGAGATTCTGCTGGATAAGGAAACCATCACAGGTCCTGAATTCATGCATGTGGTAAGACAGTATATGGGCGAAGATTTCGGTCTTTCCAAAACTGAAAAAGCTGCAAGAAAAAAGGCCCAGGAGGCAGAAACTGCCAATGATGAAGAAGAGATCATCCATGTAGAGGATGAACCTGAAACAACAGGATTTATAGACGAGAAGAAAAATGACGAAGAAGAAATAAAACCTGAAGTCGTTTCGGAAGAGGAAGAGAACGAAGACAGCACAATATAAGTGTATGGCCGTGATCCTTTGGATTACGGCTATGCCTTTGGAGGAATAGATGAAAGAAAAAGAAGTAAATGTTGATCTGGCTCCCCAGGAACTGAAGAAAGAGAGAGCGTATCTTGATAAGGTATTAGGCCATATCATGGAAGACATTCTCACTAACACCACGAAAAAGAAAACTATATATGATGATATAGTAGAATATCGAAAGACACTCATAGACGAGTATCGAAGCGATGAAGACAAGCAGATGGATTTCTTCGATCATAACCGTTTCGTACAGGAAGAATCCTATAAAGCCATCGAGAAGAAGCTCCTTGAGCTTACGGAACTTCATGGCACTCCTTATTTCGGTAAGGTCGTTTTCAATGAAGAAGGTCAAGATGAGGAAGAAGAGATCTATATCGGAAAGTACGGACTTGTGGACGAGGAGAAGTATGAACCCCTCATCATCGACTGGAGAGCACCTATCGCATCGCTGTTCTATAAAGGGTCTGTCGGAAAAGACAAATACCGTGCACCCATCGGTGATGTGGATGTGGATATCAATCTGAGACGTCAGTTTCTTATTAAAGATAGTGAACTGAGAGCCGTATTTGATACAGAGACGGATGTGAGAGATGAAATCCTTCTTGAAGTTCTTTCTTCCAATGCAGGAAAGAAATTAAGAGACATCATCATGACCATCCAGGAAGAGCAGGATCGGATCATCAGAGAAAAGAAGGAAGGGGTCGTTGTAGTAAATGGAGTTGCCGGAAGCGGAAAAACCACCATCGCACTACATAGAACGGCTTACCTTTTATATAACTACAGAAAACTGCTGGAAAATAAAGTCCTGATTCTGGGTCCCAACAATATGTTCATGGACTATATCTCACAGGTTCTTCCTTCACTGGGTGAAGGCGGCGTTCATAATGACACCTTCAAAGATCTGGCACTTAGCCTCTTAGATTTTGATGGAGCACTGTTTATGGGCGAAGACTATACAGAAGCGCTGATCAGTGGTGACGAAGAGCTGGTTTCAGATGCCAGAGAGAAAAGAAGCCCTGAATTCAAGGTGGTTCTTGAACAGAAAATCCTGGAAACGGAAAAGACTTATTTTGAGTTCAAGGATATCGAATTTCTTGGCAGAACTCTTCTGACAAAAAAAGAGATGGAGAATATTCTTCTGAAAGACTTTAAATACATGCCTTTTTTCAAGCGTGCAAAAAGACTGAAGAAGATCATTGTCAAGAAACTGAAGGAAGTCAGAGACGAAAAGAGATACGCAATCGACAAGAAATATGATGAAAGCAAGAAGAAGATGAAGGGCGAGGGGAATGACATCAATATGCTGGACGGCATGAGAAAGTCAGAACTGAGAGAACTTCTACGCCATGTAGCGGAAAAGAGAATGGAATTCAGAGATCTTTCTGAAGGGGACTATCTCAGAAGCTATCAGGAACTGAAAAACTTCGCTTTCTATACTGAAGCGGATATTGCACCTATGCTCTATTTCAAGCATAGGCTGCACGGTCTGAAGCTCCCTTTTCAGGTGAACCATATTGTGCTGGATGAAGCCCAGGAATACTCGATGATTCATTTTGAGGCATTGAGGGAAATCACAGGTTGTAACTCCTTTACCATAGTGGGAGATACCAATCAGATGATCCTTGAAGGTGAAAGCAGCATGAACGATCTTGGAGACATCTTCAGAGATGTGAGGCATTACAATCTTACGAAGAGTT
>DATIRH010000200.1:0-4509 GCA_035469845.1 Proteiniclasticum sp.
GCCAGAAGCTTGAACACATCCACCCCACTACGGACGCCGCCGTCTGCAAATATCTTGCATCTGCCGTTGACGGCAAGGGCGATATCTTCAAGGACTGCTGCTGTAGCAGGTGTATGATCAAGAATTCTTCCACCGTGATTGGAGACCACAATGGCATCGGCACCCGCGAGGATCGCAAGTTCAGCTTCCTCCACGGTCATGATCCCTTTGATGATGAAGGGCACCGACAGATGCTTTTGCACTTCCTTCAGCTCTTCAAAGGATTTAGGTTCAACACGCTGTCCATGCATCTTCAGCGTATCAAGGCCAGCCGCGTCGATATCAATCCCCACTGCCACAGGATCTGTCTTCATGGCCAGGTCGATTCTTGAGAGGAGCTCCTCGTTGTTCCAGGGCTTGATGAATGGAATCCCTAGAACGGATTCTTCTTTCAGCACTTTCAGATTGTCCTCAAGGAAGGATTTGAAAGCGGAATCCCCCACCATGGGAATGATTCCAGCATTCTTTGAGCCACGGATCACTGCGCGGATGTAGTCTTCTTCTGAAACCTTGTTCCCCATATTGAGGTTCACACCAGTGACAGGAGCCGGCATCACCGGCATCTTAAGATGGTGTCCGAAGAGTTCGATTGTAAGATCGGGCTCCTTCACATCATGAATGGTTCTCAGATTCAAGGTGATTTTCTTCAGCTCGTCGAAGTTTCCAATAAAACCTGAGCCTGTTCCTTTTCCGCCCATCCCAGGCACTTCGCCTCTGCAGGCTACACCATCGCACTCCGGACACATTCTGCACTGTGGCATCATGAGCTTTCGGGCATTTCTTGCCGCTTCTTTCAATGTCATATTAACAATCCTCCGATTTCGTTTTCTGTATACACTTCAATCCCGTTTTCCAGAAGCCTTCTGCAGGCGACGCCATGTCCTTCTACAAGTTTTCTTGAAAAGGTGCCGTCATAAATCATATCTTTACCACAGGAAGGACTTCTTGCTTTCAAAAGAGCTTTACTGATTCCGTTTTTCAGGCAGTACTCCAAAGTGATTCTAGCCCCGTCCTCATAATGGGCTGTCACATCTGTTCCGTTTACTGTGATAACCAGGCCA
The DNA here is from genome assembly GCA_035469845.1 of Proteiniclasticum sp. Classification (GTDB taxonomy): domain Bacteria; phylum Bacillota; class Clostridia; order Clostridiales; family Clostridiaceae; genus Proteiniclasticum. The sequence goes on from DATIRH010000200.1 coordinate 1,101, forward strand.
CCGATGATTTCTGCAGGGTCTCTGGGGACAGAAAGTCCACCAAGAACTTCCGGACACATGGGAATCAGCTCATATTTTTCTTTGAGAAGATCCATCTCCTCTAATTCAAAGCCTGTTCCGTCAAACCTGACCTTCTCCCCAAGAAGACAGGCCGATACAATCATCTTTTCTTTCATACAGTTTATTTCAGGGTAATGATGGTCACCCCTTTACCCCCTTCACCGTATTCACCCAGACGATATTTCTTCACATGAGGATGATGCCTGAACATATCCCAGAGGGACTCCTTCAGGACGCCTGTGCCCATACCATGAATGATGGTGACATCATTGAGTCCTGCAACGGAAGCCTCATCCAGATACATGTCCACAGTATGTTCCGCTTCCAGTGCATCCTGACCACGGACATCACAGCTGATGTCAACATGTTTCAGGTTGAGTTTTGATTCACGTTTCGCAATCTTTTTCTGCTGCTTGTCTTCTCTGATCTCCACAAGATCCTTCTTGTTGACGCTGAGCTTCATGATGCCTGCCTGAACCATAAGATCGCCTTTGGAATCAGGAAGCGTAAGAATCGATACTTTCTGATTCAGGGTGGACAAGAGGACATCCTGTCCTTCTCTGAACTCGGTGATCTGTTTTCCTTCCACTTTTTCAAAAAGATCCTTGTGGTCCTGCTTATCCATGTCCTTCTTTAAGGAATCTCTGATCTCCTGAAGGCTTCGTCTGCTGTCTTTCAGGTCCACGGTGCTTTCCAGATCCCGAAGCTGCTTCAGAATTTCATCGGCTTTGCTCTTCGCCTCTTCCAGATACTTCTTTCCTTCAATCTTCGCCTCTCTCATGGCCTTGTCACGGATATCATCAATGCGTTCTAGCTTTTTATTCAGCTCTTCTTCTTTACGAAGAAGTTCTCTCTTGATGTTTTCCGCATCTCTTGCATCCTTGGATGCATCTCTTCTTGATTTTTCAAGACTTTCAATGAGGTCTTCAAACTTCAGTGCTTCATCGTCGATGAGGGCTCTGGAGCGCTCGATGATATCATCATTAAGTCCCAGCCTTTTAGAAATAAGAAATGCATTGGATTTTCCGGGAACACCGATGAGGAGTCTGTAGGTAGGTCGTAGTGTTTCCACATTGAATTCCACTGAAGCATTGACTGTTTTATCGGATTTAAGCGCATAGGCTTTCAGTTCACTGTAGTGGGTCGTTGCCAGGATGCGGATTCCTCTTTCCTTCAAGGTTTCAAGAATCGCCATGCCAAGGGCGGCGCCCTCTGTAGGATCTGTACCGGCACCCAGTTCGTCGAATAGAACGAGAGATCTGTCGTCTGCCTCTTTGATGATGTTTACAATGTTGGTCATGTGAGAAGAGAAGGTGGAGAGGCTCTGTTCTATGCTCTGCTCATCACCGATGTCTGCATAGATGTCACGGAAATGTCCGATACTGGAACCGTCTGAGACGGGAATCAGGATGCCGGACATGGCCATGATATGAAGGAGCCCTACAGTTTTAAGCGTCACCGTTTTACCCCCTGTATTGGGCCCTGTGATGACGATGGTTGTGATACCCTCCTCCATATAGATGGTGGAAGGAACGACTTCTCTGTCGGGAATAAGAGGATGCCTGGCATCTCTCAGATTGAAGGTGAGATCTTCTCTCAGTTCTGGTTTGCTTCCCTCAATTCTGCTGGAATATTTCGCCTTGGCGAAAATGACATCCAGTTCATAGATGATGGCGGCATTTCTTCGAACCGATTCAATGTCGGCTTCCACTTTCCTGGAAAGCTCCATGAGAATCCGCTCTATTTCCGCTTTTTCCTTCAGCATCAGCTCTTTGATCTCATTGTTGAGATTCACGAGACTCATAGGTTCAATGAAGAGGGTGGCGCCAGAGGCGCTCTGATCATGAATAAGCCCCTTCACCTGGTTCTTGTGTTCAGCCTTCACCGGGATCACATACCTGTCTCCACGGACCGTGTAGATGCTGTCCTGGAGGTATTTTTCGTTCTCCCGCACAAGACTTTGAATCTTGTCTTTCACTGAACCTGTCTTCTCCTTCAGAGATCGTCTTATTTTAAGAAGCGCATCGGAAGCCTGATCGGCAATTTCCTGATCTCCTATAATGGCATAATAGATGGAGTTTTCAATCTGCTTCAGCGGAGTGATGCCGTAAACGAGGTTCTTCAGATGAAAACATCGTTCTTCTTTGCCCACGTAATCTTTAAAATGCCTGGCACTCTTCATGACATTCGCGATTTTCAGAAGGTATCCGGCACTGGCTGTCCCCCCTTTTCCGATGTACTCTATGGGGGTTCTTACGTCGTAGACGCCTTCAAATGGAGCACTCCCTTTTTCTTCCAGAAGCCCTAACGCCTCTTTTGTTTCCTCAAGAGCTCTTTCAATCTCCGCTGCTGCAGAAAGTGGTGTCAGGGCTTCTATGCCCTCTTTTCCTGGAGAGGAAATGGCATAGGATTTGATCTTTTCCTTGATTTTATTAAATTCAAGTTTGTTCAGATTCTTTTCTTTCACTATTCAACACCTCGTTTGTAATGTCCTCTGTTAAATGATGCGAGCTGAAGTGCTTCGCCGGTGAGGAAGGCATGGATGATTTCCTTCGCTTCCTCTATGGTTTCAGTTGTCAGGTCGACCCGCATGGATTTTATGCCTATGTGTTCAAGGTCTCTGGTACTGTCCAGCAGGTTTTTCGGCTTCCCGTTCATGATGTAGCTTCTGCAGAAGATGTCCGTCATCACTGGAAATTCTTCACCCATACGGTCTTTCAGGCGGTAGCTTTCGCTCATGCAGGCTTCGTTGCATGGCGTTTCGCGCGTCATGCCTCCTACAGTGGCACCCACCGGGCAGTATTCACTGTGCATCATCTCCTGTCTTCCATAAACAAGGGTGATGTATCTTTCCTTATTCTGAAGGGCTTTCAGTTCCTGCCTGTTCAGCTCTTCACTGACCATGGACATGGATAGATCCCCATCATAGAATTTCAGGGCATCGCTGTTCATGATGTTCAGCTTGTAGTCTCCGATGATGTAGAAATCCTTACTTAGAAGTCTGATGACACCGGCATTGTTGGTGATGATCCCAGCCAGCTTTCCATGGTCTTCCAGTTTCTTCACTTTTTCCACAATGGAGTGAAGCTCTGTTCTTAAGATATTGGACACCTTCACATAGAGGTTGATCTCCTTATGTTCTTTCAGAAGGGATGCAACATCTCTGAAGCTGATATATCGGGCTCCTCGATAAAAAGGATATACGGCAAGATCCTTCACGCCCATGTCAAGAGCCAGCTGAAGCTGCTCTTTTGTGGACACCGAAACCAGTCTCAGATTCTCCCTGATTTCAGGACGGCTCTTCATGGATACCGCTGATTTCTGTAGCTGTATCGGAAGCGTTCTTTTT
>DATIRH010000201.1:0-6967 GCA_035469845.1 Proteiniclasticum sp.
AGTATCATACAGCTTCCTGAAAGCTCTGATAAAATAGGAATAATTTTCATACCCGCATAGCTCTGCAACCTCAAGACCTGTATATTCATTTTTTTCCAGAAGTGATTTTGCTTTCTCCAGACGAATAAGATTTTTGTAAGCCACGAAACTTGAACCCGTATAGTTTCTGAAGAACTTCGTGAAGTAGGATTTACTATAGCCACAGAACTTTGCAGCATCATCCAGTTTTATATTATCTGCTAAGGTTTCATTCAGCCATTCTGTCAGCTCTTTCATTTTTGTAATCTGATGCTGACTTGTTTTTCTCTGATCGCTCTTTTGAAGGTGCGGTCTAAGATAGTATAAAAGTTCGAACAGTGCACTTTTTATGAGGAGCCCTTGACCTTCTTCCTTGAGCTTTCTTCTATTGCTGATCAGCCTATGTATAAGAACTCTGATCTCTTTTTTGGCTGGTTCTACTCCCTCTAGTCTATGAGTGAACACTTTTTCTCCGTGTAGCAGCGGTTTAAGATAGTTCTGTGTAGTTTCGTCTTTCTCCTCTTTGTTGATCAGAAGATTCGGATGAAAGAGAATATTGTAATAGGCGCTTGCCTTGTTCTCAACCTGATCGATGGCATGCATCATTCCAGGAGAAATGAAAATCAGTTCGTCCTTTTTTGCGTGAAACGGCTTTCCATCAATTGTCACAAGACATTCACCAGATTCCACATAGATGATTTCCATTTCTTCATGCCAATGCATCGGATAATGACCTAGTTTCTCCGGAATCCTAGAAAGATAAATCGCAAAAGGCATACTCTCAGTGCCATGTCTCTTTGTTTCATATAAACTTATTCCAATATGATTCATTTGTACTACTTTTCACCTCATTTTTGCAAGTTTCCACATAGAAAGGATTGTATAATAATGATTATACACAAAATGAAGGAAGTATGTCTAAATGAGTGATCGAAAAAAATTATTAGAGCTAAGTTATCCTATCTACTTCGAGAGTCTTCTGTTTTCAATCATCGGAAGCATGGATACTTTGATGCTTTCAAAATATAGTGATCTGGCAGTAGGTGCTGTTGGTGTCGTAAATCAGTTCATCTTCCTGATCCAGATTGCCGGCAATATCATCATTGCTGGTACAGGAATTCTTCTCGCGCAATATATAGGCGCGAAAAAATCACAGAAGGAAATCCAGAATCTTACGCTGTCAGCACTGCTGATCAATCTCCTGCTTGGACTCGTCCTAAGCATTTCCATCGTGCTGCTCCATCCTCTCATTCTATCTCTTATGAATATTGATGGAGAGATGCTGATCTTTGCAAAAGAATACATGGTGATTATTGGAAGCTTTCTTTTTCTGCAGCTTGCGTCCATCACATTTTCCATGTTTCTCAGGTCCCATGGAAAAACAAAAATCACATTTAAGGTCTCCTTCTTAGTGAACATAGTGAATGTAGTTCTGAATTATATCCTTATTTACGGAAAACTCGGTTTCCCGTCCATGGGCGTGGAAGGTGCCGCCTGGGCAACCGTCATCAGTAAAGCCCTCGGGCTTATCATTCTAGGAACTATTGTCTACAGAATCGGATTCAGAAAGACCCATGTGCAGTATTCGAAAGAGGCTTTCAAGAAGGTGCTTCCGAGAATCGTCTCCTATGGCGCACCAGCTGCAGGAGAACAGATTTCCTATACTCTGGCAAAATTCGTCATGATGATCTTCATCACAAATCTTGGAGAAAATGCCATCACAGCTTACTCCTACAGCAACACCCTGGTCAGTTTTGTCTATGTATTTGCCGTGTCTATGGGCCAAGGTACTTCGATCATGGTCGGGTGGCACATTGGAGCCAATGCGAGAAGTAAAGCCAATGAACTCTGTCAGTTCTCCGCCAGAGTCTCATTTTTTGTGAGCATGCTTTTCTGCACGATCCTTGTACTCTTTAGAGTGCCTTTACTCGGTATTCTCACGGATAATCAGGCCATCATTTCCCTTGCAGGCACAGTGCTTCTCTACAACTTCATCGTGGAAGCCGGAAGAAGCCAGAATCTGATTTTCGTTTATGCACTACGGGCAAGCGGAGATGTCAGGTTTCCGTTCTACATGTCTGTGATCTCCATGTGGAGCATCGGTGTTCTCTTGTCCTATGTCTTTACATTTTCTCTATCCATGGGTCTACCGGGCATCTGGCTTGCTCTGGGACTAGATGAAGTATTCCGAGCAGTTTTCATGAGATTAAGATGGAACAATAACTTCAATTCATTATCCCCTGTGACCGAAAGTTAGAAAAATCCAGCCCCAGGCACCTTAAGAGCCGAGGCTGGATTTTTTCTATAAGCGTATTTTTTTTCTTGAATCTGATTTTTCTTGTCAGCTGTTTCACCTGGTCAGTTCAGATCGATGCATTTAATTATTGCGTCTTCCTGATGATTTCAAAAAACCATTTTTCAAATCCATGGACATCTTCACAGCGCAGTCTTTCTACAAACTCATAGTCCTTGATGATGATGGGCTTGTCTTCTCGCACAATGATAAAGTATCCTTCTGAACCAAAAAACTGAAATGGTGAGTCTTCACCCCATTCCTTTTCCAATACACGCTGCACCATTTTCTTCGCATAAGCTTCTGGCGAAGCGGTGAATCGGAACATGGCATCTGCAAAGCAGGAACCACCTTGAATCCTTTTTGTCTGATCGTACATATTCATCTCCTCCTTTAATATTAATAACGTTCCTTCTTAAGTCAAGGCAACAAAAAAAGCCCTTTAAGGAGCTTAATAATCTCCTCATTGATATTAGCTTTACCACCTTACACATACATGCAGGTTGGTGTGTGGTCATGGAGCTAATCCTCTACCAACACTCTTAATAAGAAACCATATTGAATTGTACTAGTTCATTATAACATACTCTACATATCTTGGATATGACAAATTTCTTATTTTAAAAAATCTATCATTCTGAGCGATCATTAAAAAATATACTATATCAGAATCAGATTCCAGAAATCCACTTCAGTAAAATTCTGGAATCCATCTGATTATAATCCTCTTCTGATCAATTCATGATAGATCGGTGTGATTTCCGGCTCCTTCGCCAATTCGTCAATCTTCTCAAATAGAACCCATTTAATCCCATTGGTTTCCTTTTTGTTCATCAATAACGTATCTTCCTCTTTCGCTTCTAAAAGAAATGCTGCATTGAGATGTAAATGGGCAGATATGGGTTTTCCATTTTTCATGTGCGCTTTTACCGTCAGGATATCCAGTTTGCTGATCAGTCCGTCTTGGTCTTCGAGAATCCTGTATTCTCTTATACCAGTCTCTTCTTCCGCTTCTTTCAGTGCTACCTTTAATAAATCCTCTTCTCCGTCAGTATGTCCTCCCTGCCAGGTCCAGGTGTCATAAATCTTGTGATGGATCATAAGCATCTTTGTTTTTTCTTCATTGATGATTACAGTGGATGCGGTCATGTGAGCTATAGAGTTTTCTCGTGTAAGCACAGTGTCACTATGGGTTTCAATAAAAGACATCATATTCTTTTTCACAACATGATCCATCTCATCAACAGGTCTGTACTCTCTGATTAGTTCATAATAATTCGTATTCAATTAATTCCCTTCTTTCCCTGGCAATTGAAATTTAATATTTCAATTGTTCTACTTCAACTATACCAGACTAGATTTTCTGTCTGATGAGTTTTACAATTTTTTCTATATATCTGATTCTCTTGTTCCCATCATAAAGAAATTCAGACTCTTCATTCATCTCAGTATAATCATGTGTCGGGTAAATAACGGAGGACATGAAAATCATCTTTTTTATTTTAAAAATATCTTCATCTTCATCCAAGTATCTCTCTAATACCTTATTCATTTTATCTTCCATGAGTAATGCTGAACTTATGATTTTTTGTGACATTTCGTCGTGCTCTTTTGTCTCATATGCATACTTCAGAATCACTGTGACACCAGGAAACCGGATGCAGTACTCCATTATTTCATTTGCATAGTGTATCAGTTTCTGCTCATCATCTAGGGATTCATCATCAAGCGGAGCAATTGTAGCCATGATGTTTTCTATGTAAAACTGCTTCACATGACTTAGCATCTTCTCTTTTGAACCGAAATAATAATTAATGGCTCCGATATTAACATCAGCTTCCTGTATGATTGCTCTTACTGGTACATTTAATGTGCCTCTTTTTCCGATCAGATACAAGGTTCTGTCCAGTATTTTTTCCTCAATGCTTTTCAGCTCTCTCATTCTTTTCACCTCTCATCAGTAATACATTAATTATACTTCTTAGAACATATTTATCCAACTATATATCACCTTTTTCTGAAAACCAGGATATCATTTTCTAAGATTGTTCACTATTTTTCATAAAAAAAGAAAGCTGCTATATTACTTTTAAATCAGTAACATAGCAGCTCTATTCATTTTTATTATGCAGTCAGTTCTTCTGTAGTTTCAGTCAAACTAACTGTGGCTCTTTTCTCCTTTTTCGAAAAAAGGAATCGATCAAGAAGGTACAGAATCGGTGGCAGCAATACGAAAGTCGAAACAAGCGCCAATGAAATATTGACTACTGTCATCAGTCCAAAGTCTCTTAGAATCACAAAATCTGATAACATCAGAACAGAAAATCCTCCAACTGTAGTCAAACCTGATGCCAGGATTGCCGCTCCTATGGACCCTACCGCATTTTTCATCGAAAGCTCTTTGGATTCGCCTTTCTTTCGCTCCTCCATATATCTTTCCATAAGCATGATGGTCATCTCTGTGCCCATACCAAGTACCAGCGCACCCAATGTGGCTGTAATCGGCGTATAGCTGATTCCTGCAAGATACATGATTCCGCTGGACAGCCCGATGATGCTGACCACAGGCAGAAGTGGAATCAATGCTTTCACTGGATTTCTGTATATGACGAGTAGCGCCGTAAAGACAAGAATCAGTCCAAGTCCAGTCATGGCAAGCCTTCCGCTTGTAAGACCTTTAACCATTTCAATATCTAGAATGCTTTTACCGGTAACGGCAGCATCTAAAGAATTCTCTTCTATGGTTGTCTTCAGTGAAGTCACAAACTCTTCCAGTTCACTGGTGGGAAGATGTTTGATGCTCAAAATCAGCGCACTCTTTGTTCCATCTTCAGTGATAAACATGCGCGACATCGATACTGGAAGCTCTTCTGCTGTCTTCTCGTATTCCTCGAAAGACAGTGTATCGTCGCCAGCAAAGATTATTGCACTGTCAGCTAATGTTTTTACATCTGTGATTACATCAGGATACCTGTTCTCCAGATAATCCCCTGTATCCTTAATCTGCTTAAGGCTATCAGCCTTGCCAAGATCTGTGCCTTCAAGATAAAGAATGACCTGATCTGTAGATCCCATCACATCACGAACCGTATGCAGATCTTTCAGTGCTGGCATTTCCTGTGGCATAAAGGATTCCATATCTGTTTCAATACTTATACTGGAATCTTTTGTGAATCCTACAACAGAGAGTAGAACAAATAGAATCAGGATAGGATATTTCAGTTTTAGGACACCCGATGTCATGGAGCTTAGAATATTCTTCATTCTGCTGTCTGTTCCATTCCCTGATTTGCTCTTCTTGCTGGTAGAAGTGTTGCCTACTGTATTTCTTATATGAAGTATGGGAAGCAGTATGAACAGACTTCCAAGGAAGCTTATAAACACACCCAGTGTAAGCATCTTCCCGAAATCCTGTATCATCGGAACCGGAGATATATATAGGGAAAGAAAACCAAGTATCGTTGCAAGAACTGCAATAAATACAGCTTTTCCCACATGCTTCACTGTGGAGACCACAGAGCCTTCTTCCTCATATCGGTTATGGAACTGTATGGAATAATCTATCCCAAGACCGATGAGGATCGGAAACACAGCCATGGAGACCATGGTGACAGGTACACTGATGTGACCCATGAATCCTAGTGTGGCAAGGACAGAGACAAGTACAACGCCAAGACTCAGCATTCTCCACTGAACCTTAAAGACAAGCGCCAGAACAAGCAGCATAATGATCAGCGCACTTCCGACCATGATCATCATATTGACTTTCATCTCTGACTGGAGGGAAGTGTCAAGTACAGGTTTACCTGAAACGATGAAGGAAGCTGTCTCAAAGTTTTCATTGGAAAGTCCCTGATTCAGGTCCTCAATAATTTCGACTTTTCTTGAATCAGATACGCCTCCATTCAGCTTCACAATCATCATCCCTGTTGTTCCATCTTTCACTACATCAGAGAAAATAGATCTTAATACACCATCTTCATATAATAGAAGATCTGTTTCAACCTGTGATTTAGGAAGGGTTGGTTCCATCATGTCTGATTTCTCGTTGAATGTGCTTAAAGCTCCTGAGATTTCTGTGAGATTCTTCCCCATGGCAATAAAACCTTCTGCCATGGTTTTCAGTTCTTCTGGAGCAATTCCACCCTTGAGGCTGTCTTTCATTGCCTCAGTCTCACTTCCTAGACTATTTTTGATCTTATCTAAGGCAGTAGCCGTTTCCTTGGGAGCAGCTTCAAGTTGTTTTGCCTTTGAAGACATTTCTTTCAGCCCTGAAGCACTCTTATCAAGATTTTCTGAAAGAGCAGTGAGCTGCATGGTCATCTGTGGATTACCTTCAAAGCTGTTTCCAAGCTCTTTCAGTTTTACGCTGATGGCAGAGACACCTTCTGCTGTATTCCATGTTCCATTGGAAAGCCCATTGATGCCTGTGCCTATATTATTCTGCCCTTCTATAAGGCGATCAAAATTTGAAGTTGCAGCCGTGAAGCCATTCAGTTTTTCTTCTATTTCTTTCGGATCAGGTACTTCTTTCAGTAAAAGTGAATTTCCAATTTCACCTAAGTTCGCACCCATCTTCGAAAGGCCCTCACTTGCTTCCAGAACTTTTTCTTCGATAAGTTCTGACTGCCTGATGGTCATCTGATGGAGGAGAGT
>DATIRH010000202.1:0-3435 GCA_035469845.1 Proteiniclasticum sp.
ATAGTGGAGGAAGAGGCTGTAACCGCAGCTGTGAACTCCGCGTCGTAACCATCCTCTATCATGGCTGGAATCAGAAGTCCGCCGATTGCAGCTGTATCCGCTACAGATGAACCTGAGATACCACCAAAGAACATACTGGCAACGATGTTGACAAGACCTAGACCACCGGTCACATGCCCTACCAGGGAATTTGAAAAGTCGATGATCCGCCGGGCAATTCCCCCGGTGTTCATGATTTCACCTGCCAGCATGAAGAACGGGACAGCGAGCAGCGGGAAACTATCAATTCCGCCCACCATTTTCTGTACAAGCACATCGTTGGCAAAGCCCTGAAGATTCATCATGATCAGCGCTGCCAGTCCTAGACTGAATGCTACTGGAACACCAATGAGAAGGAATCCGAAAAGTGCACCCAAGAAAATATAAAGCATATCCATCAGTTCTTCACCTCCACTTTCTTTCCACGTAGACTAGCAACAAGATTAATCAGCGCCGTGAACAAATGCTCGATCGATGTCAGAATCATAAGATACCCTGCCACAAGCACTGCCTCGTACTTCATAGATCCAGGGAGCCCTAACGCTGGTGTTCTCGAATTTCTGACCACTTCCACAATTCTGGTTCCGCCATTGATCATGGCGTAAGTTACTGCAATAATCAGAATCCATCCCACTACTTCAAAAAATAATTGCTTCTTCGGGCTGATTCTATCGATAATTATGGTAAGCCCCAGATGTCCTTTGCTGTGTAGGACATGGACCGCACCCATGAATACCAACCATATAAATAAAATTCTTGTAAGTTCTTCTGCCCAGGCGATCGATGCGTTAAGAATCATACGGCTGAGTACAGAATAAAATACGATAACGACAAGAACAGACATTATTGCCACCATTAAAAACTGAACCACTTTCATAATAAGCAGATTAAGTTTTCCCAACAGCTTCGGGACCAGAAGTAGTTTTTCCATTAAGAGAATTCCTCCTTAGTTTTAGAAAAAGGAGTCATTACAACTCCTTTCTTCAAGTTTTCTATGTAATAATTCTTAGATTCTATTTACCGTTCAGTATCTCGATTTCTGCAAGAACTTCATCAACATAGTCTTCACCGATCTGGCTCTTGAACTTCTCTACAGTTGGCTTTGTAGCATCCTGGAAAGCTTTCAGTTCATCTGGTGTCAGTTCAGTGACTGTCATTCCAGCATCTCTCAGATCACCCTTCAGTTCTTCAGTATATTCACGGTTGATTATTCTCTGCTCATCTCTTGCAATGATTGCACCATCAGCAACAACTGTCTGAAGGTCAGCTGGAAGCTTATCCCAGAAGATTTTGCTCATAAGCAGTACGAATGGGCTGTATACGTGACCTGTAAGTGTTGTGTAGTCTTGAACTTCTGGATAGTTCTGCAGAGCGATTGTTGGTACAGGGTTTTCCTGTCCATCAACTACACCAGTCTGCATTGCTGTGAATAGTTCACCAAAAGGCATTGGCGTAGGGTTTGCACCTAAAGCACGGAAGAAGTCAAGATGTACTTCATTTTCCATGGTTCTGATCTTTAGGCCTTCCATGTCTTCAGGTGTTCTTACTTCTCTTACACTGTTTGTAAGATGTCTGTATCCGTTTTCCCAGTAAGCTAGTCCGATCAGACCATGAGCGTCCAATCCATCAAGAAGCTCTTGTCCCAGTTCTCCATCAAGAAGATCTGATGCAACCTCTTCAGTCGGGAATAGGAATGGTAGGTCGAAGATCATAAATCTCTTATCAATAGATGTGATTGGTGCTGTGGAAGGACAAGTAACTTCCTGGCTGCCCATCTGAAGTGCTTCCATCATCTGGATATCGTCTCCCAGCTGACTGCTGTGGAAAAGCTGCATTTCGATTCTGCCTTCACTTACTCTTTCCACATATTCTTTCATGACTTCTAGCCCCTTGTACTGTGGATGCTGATCATTCAGACCGATTCCTGCTCTGATGACAAATTTCTCATCACTAGCTGCTGGCTCTTCAGCAGGCTCTTCTTCACCTGGAGTTTCTGGTGCTGGATCTGGTGTCGCTTCGGCTGTTCCTGTGCTACATGCGGATAATACCATCATGGACACGAGTGCTAATGCAACAATAATTTTTGATTTTTTCATTGTTTTCCCCCCTAAAATTTATATATCATTCTGCTATGCAGAAAAATAATCATACTTGATTGTCTTTTTGAACGATGTTCTTGATCTCAAGATAGGTTCTCATAACATGGCGCTTGGTATAAAGTGCAGCCAATTCTCCGTCGCCTGCCTTGATGGCATCGATTATAAACTTATGCTCAATGACTCCCCGCTTGGGACCTAAGTACTTGTTGAGCTCTTTCTGCTGATGCTCCCATATATTGGTTAACACACTGTTCACCTTGATGATGAGAGAATTCTTTGTGCCTTTGGCAATTTCCATATGAAGCCGATAATCCGCCTGAGCAAATTCATCCGATGTATCATTGTGAGCTTCCATGATCTCATGACATTCTTCCAGAATCCTGATGGTTTCCTCATCATGTCTCTCAGCACAAAGTCTTGCACTTTCAGGTTCAATGACCAGTCGAAATTCCAGAACTTCTATCAGATTATCTGGATTGAGAATCACGAGTGGAATCAGTTTATTGAGATAGATTCCTGGTGTGAGGTCATTGACAAAAGTACCTTCACCTTGCTTTTTGGTCAGCACATTCAGTGCAACCATCTTCTCGATGGCTTCTCTGACTGACATTCTACTGATTCCTAAATCAGCACTGAGCTGATTTTCTGATGCGATCTTCATGCCGGAAACCCATTCCTTGGTGAATATCTTTTCTTCGATGTAATTAAATACCTGTTCACTAGCTACCTGTTTTCTTTCCACGTGACACCCTCCTTTTTAAATTGTGAACACGGTGTTCACTCATCTGACATCTTACAAGCTGTATCTTGATTGTAATAAACGTTTACATGGATGTCAATAGGTAAAATCGTTATTTAAGAACTATTTTTGTGCAATTTCGTTAACATTTTATCAATTTTACACTATTATTTTGTATTCTATCCGTTAACTTGTCATACAACTAAGCACATTTATGTATGTTTCAAGAGCACATGTGTACATCCAGGAGTAAGTTGTCTGCTTAGAAAGTGCGTATTCAACGAATTCGCACGATAAAAAGCACCTCCAGAAGAATCCTCAATGACGAGAACTCGATTGGAAGTGCGATATTTCTTCTTCTTTTATTTGTGAAAATTTTAATGATGACTTTATAGAATTATTGCTGCAACTAGGGGCATGGTCAATACCGAAAGCACTGTTGTCAGAAAAACTGCCGAGGATGACAGTTCTGTATCGTCACCATATTGAGATGCCATCATAACCACCAAGGAACCTGATGGCAGAGCAGTGGAAAGTATAATCATGATCCGTACCATA
>DATIRH010000203.1:0-1953 GCA_035469845.1 Proteiniclasticum sp.
CGGGAGGAGCACATTATGACAAAATTTGAAGAGAAAGAAGCTGTATTTCAGGTCAAGAATCTGGATCTATGGTATGGAAATACCCAAGCACTGAAGAAAATAAACTTTGATATATATAAAAATGAAGTCACAGCCATAATCGGACCATCTGGCTGCGGTAAATCCACTTTTATTAAAACACTCAACAGAATGGTCGAAAATATACCGATTGTTCGAACTGAAGGTGAAATTCTCTATCACGGGAATGACATCTTCACAAGCGATCTTCGTGTGGAAGAATTAAGAACGCAGGTAGGTATGGTTTTCCAGAAACCAAATCCGTTTCCTAAATCGATACTTGCCAACGTCTTGTATGCACCTAAAATTCATGGCATAAAAGATAAAAATCTGCTCATGGAAATTGCTGAAACAAGCCTTAAAAGCGCAGCTTTGTGGGATGAGGTCAAAGACAGATTAAATGATAATGCCTACGGGTTATCAGGAGGGCAGCAGCAGCGTCTTTGCATTGCAAGAGCCTTAGCTGTGCAACCTGACGTGATCCTTATGGATGAGCCTACATCGGCTTTAGACCCCATCGCTACTGCCAAAATAGAAGAGCTGATGGAAAGTCTTAAAAATGAGTATACGATTGCCATCGTCACTCATTCCATGCAGCAGGCAGCAAGAATATCTGACCGGACCGCATTTTTCCTTATGGGAGAGATGATTGAATATGGTGATACCAAGGGCTTATTTACCAATCCATTGGATAAACGTACTGAAGATTATATTACTGGCAGATTCGGCTAAAAGGAGTAGTGAAGATGACACTTAATAATATTGAACTGACCATCAGCCATATGAACAACAATCTTCTACGCATGGGTTTTCTGGTGGAAACTCAGATGAAAAGAACAATCAAAGCATTGGTGGAGAATGATCTGAAACTGGCTGAAATGGTCATTGCAGAAGATATTCAGATCAATGATCTCATGAGAAGTATTGAAGATGAGGCCATCAGGCTTATCGCAACCCAAGGACCTGTAGCCTCGGATCTTAGAAATATCTTTACCATCATAAAGATTGTGACTGACCTTGAAAGAATGGGAGACCATGCCAAGGATATCGCTAAGATCACAATAAAGAATCATGATATCAGTACAGATCTTGTGAATGAGGATCTGCTTGAGCTGACACAGCTTGTTATAAAATTCATAGGCCAGTCACTGGACTGCTTTGTAGCAAAGGATAAGGAAACAGCGCTGGAGCTGACGAAACTGGATGATGAAATTGATCATATGACCAATGCAACCATAACTAAACTGTATGAGAAAGCCGATGATAATCCAGTTCTTCTAAGGCTTGCTGGAGATCTTCAGTTCGTCATCAAGTATCTGGAAAGAAATGGAGATCACGCCACCAACATCTGTGAATGGACCATATATATTGTCACTGGACATTTTAAAGAACTGAACTAGAACAGTGAAAAGATTCGTTCAGGAAGTGAAGTCCAAGTTGAACTCATGAAAACAATAAAGAAATGGCGGCCGAAAGGTCGCCATTTGCTTTGCCTGTAATATGTAACTTATCTGATTCATAAGGTTGAGGAAGAGCTCATCTGTTTATGAAGCATGCGGACTAAATAAAGAAGCCTGCAAATCCATAGGATTCACAGGCCGCAATAGCTTTATCTTTTTTCTAGTATTTCCTTGATGGCGCTTGGCTTCAGAACTTTTCCATAAGAAACGACTTCGTCATCTATGACAAGTGCTGGTGTGGACATGATTCCATAAGAAGCAATGTCCTTATAATCTGTAACTTTTATGATTTCTGCTTCTATGCCTAATTCTTTGAGTGCAGCCTCCGTGTTATTTGATAAATTCACACAGTTTTTGCATCCTGGTCCTAATACTTTGATTTTCATGAATAATCTCTCCTTACTATATATATTTTATTGATAACGAAACAATGAGT
>DATIRH010000204.1:0-5271 GCA_035469845.1 Proteiniclasticum sp.
GGCTTTCTACGGTCCTAAGCTTGACCTTCAGATGAAAAATGTCCACGGGAAAGAAGACACCATCATCACCGTCCAGATTGACTTTGCACTTCCTGAAAGATTCAATATGACCTATGTGGATTCAGACGGACAGAAAAAGCATCCAATCGTTATTCATAGAACATCCATCGGATGCTATGAAAGAACACTTGCGATCCTCATTGAGAAATACGCCGGTGCTATGCCACTATGGCTGGCGCCAGTTCAAGTGAAGCTTCTTCCGATTTCAGAAAAATATCATGATTACGTGGAAGAAGTCCTTGCAAAGATGAAAAAGAAGGGTATCCGTGCGGAAATGGATGGAAGAAATGAAAAAATCGGATATAAGATTCGTGAAGCTAGAAACGAGAGAATTCCTTACTTTGTGGTCATTGGAGAGCAGGAGCAGGAAACCGAAACATTAGCTGTCACAAGTCGTGAAAAAGGCAATGAAGGTAAGGCAGATCTGAATGAATTCATTGAAAGAGTCATAGAGGAGAACAAGACTAGATTAAATTATCATTTTGCACCAAAGAACACTGAAGAATAGAAGTTGAGGCGATGATTTGAATAAATGTGTTGTATGTGGAAACCCAGGAGACACACATCATATCATTCATAAAGATGAAGGGGGACTGGAATATTCTCTGAATCGTATCTATCTCTGTGATAAACATCATAGAGGGATGTCAGGTCCCCACAGGGATCCTGAAATCGATCTTAAATACAAGAGAGCACTACAAAATACGCTCCAAGAAATATTTTCAGAAGGATTCTATCGGATCGAGGAGATCAGGAAAAGAGCGGATTTATCAAATAGTCTTTTAAGAACCATGGTGAAAACATTAAAAAGGTATAAGGAAGGCTATAGAAGAATTGATATCATCGATTTTCTGATGAGCGGTCATCAGCTTGTAGATGAAGAGGATTATTATGACCCTTTGGCTTGAATGGTGGCTTTACTTATAGGACAAGAAAGATGCAGTATTAGAGCTGCATCTTTCTTTTTTATGGAAATATCTTGACTATTGACATAGTAATGTTATCTTTTAGATAGTATTTAATAATTTTAGGCGGGATAAAATTGAAGGCAGCTGTACTATATCGTTCAAAAACCGGATTCACAAAGAAATATGCGGAGTGGATCGCTGAGGATCTATCTGTAGACGCCCACGATCTCGATGACGTCAGAAATCTGAGCGAACTGCTTCAAGGGATAGACACTCTGGTCTTTGGTGGAGGACTCTATGCCATTGGAATCAATGGTCTGAAAAAACTGCTGGCGGATGAAAGCATGAGAGACATCAGAAATGTATTTATCTTCTGTACAGGACTCTCCATAGACTCAGATGAAGTGCAGAGGGAGATCTATGAAAACAACATCAAAGATATTGATAAACTGAATATAAAACTATACTATTATAGAGGTGGATTCGATTTCAAAAAACTCAATCGGTTGGATCAGCTCCTCATGAGAATATTGAAACTGAAAATTGTGCTAAAGAAGAAAAGAAAAGCATTAGCCTCAGATGAAGTGGGCATGCTGGCTGTATTTAACCGGCAAGTGGATTTTACAGATCAGAAACTTATTAGAAAACTGGTTCAGGATGTGCAATCTTGCTAAAACATGAAATTCTTCCATACATGAAAATGAAACATAATGGGATATTCCCCAAGGGAGCGATATGAGAGATTATATTATTGTAGCACTTATTGGTTATTTATCCGGAAATATTCAGTCCGCTTATCTTCTCGGTAAATTAGTGAAGAAGGTGGATATCAGGACATTAGGGCAGGGCAATGCAGGGGCATCCAATGCTGTGGAATCCCTAGGCTGGAAGTTCGGTGTGGTTGTCGCATTGATTGATATTCTAAAAGGAATATTTGCAGTCTTATTTGTAAAATATCTTTTTTCAGTAGGGTTTAATAAAGAGGGTGCGTTACTGTTATACACAGCAGGCTACTTTGCAATTCTTGGCCACATTTATCCTTTCTTCATGAATTTTAAAGGCGGAAAAGGAACTGCAACGCTTATCGGTATGCTTTTAGGCATGAATCCTCTTTACGGAATTATCGCTATGTTCATCATAGCCGGAGTGACATTTGCCTCAGATTATATCGCCATAGGCACTTTATCCTTACTATTTTATATTCTGTTCATGACCATTTTTAAAGACTTCGGTGCTGGACCAGTCATACTTACAATCCTCGGTGGCCTTCTGAGCGTGAAGCTCCATCTGCCTAACTTTAAAAGAATCCTGAACGGGCAGGAGACGAAACTTTCAACTGTACTCCACAGAAAAAAAGCTCCTGATGTAAAATGATCTAATAAATATCTGTCATAATGCATACAAATTGAAAATAGAACGACTGAACAAAAATGTTCAGTCGTTCTTTTTAAATCTTTTAGTTGAACCAGATCGCAATCTCTCTTTCAGCACTCTCACTGGAGTCGGATGCATGAACTGTATTATAGGTTTTTGTTACTCCATAAAGCTTTCTGATGGTTCCTTCTTCTGCTTCAAGGGGATCAGTTTTCCCATTGATCTCACGTACAAGGGTTATTGCATTTTCACCTTCCAGTATTAAAGTCACCAGAGGGCTTCTTGTGATGTAATTCATAAGATTTTCGAAATAGGATCTACCCACGTGCTCCTCATAATGCTTCATCGAGATTTCCCGATCTGCCTTAAGCATCTTTAAAGCTGTCACTTTCAAGCCTTTATCTTCATACAGACTGATAATCTTCCCGATGAGATTTCTTTCCACCGCATCAGGTTTGATCAGTACCAATGTTTTCTCCATAAAATACTCCTATCATTTTCACATTTTCCATTAATTATATCAGTATTCAGCGACAATTCCTAGAATAGCGGATGAAAAACTGTCATGACCATTATGATATACTCATTGAATAAGAGGTGAGCATATATGTTAAAAAGAGAAGAGCATCCTTTTGGCCCTATTTATGATGAATCTTCAAGAATACTGATTCTTGGAAGCTTTCCTTCCGTTAAGTCAAGAGAAGAGAGCTTCTTTTACGGACATCCTCAAAACAGGTTCTGGAAGGTCATAAAATCCGTTACGGGGTACAAGGGCGAAATCCTGACCATAGAAGAGAAAACAAGAATGCTGAAAGAACATCACATTGCTTTATGGGACACCATCGCATCTTGCGATATAGAAGGGTCCAGTGACTCCAGCATTCGAAATGCCATAGCGAACGACTTGTCTGAAATTATTGAAACCGGGAAGATATCAGCCATATTCTGTAACGGAAACACATCACTTAAACTATATAAAAAATACAGTGAAAATATGACCGGTATTTCTGCTAAGGCACTGCCTTCAACAAGTCCTGCCAATGCTTCCTGGTCACTTGAAAAACTCATTGAAAAATGGAGAGAAGAAATATCTCCTTATATTTAATTCCTGTTCAGCGTAAAAATCTATATATCTCTTGTCAACAGTTTTTTATGAAGCCGATCCATACCCAAAGCTCCTAGAGGGGCTGTCAGGATGATTGAAAGTACAGCCATGCTGAGGATCGTGCTACCGGCAGCCACACCCTGAGTCAGTGGTATCGTTCCTATTGCCGCCTGAACTGTCGCTTTGGGAAGATAGGCAACTGCTGTGAAAAGCCTTTCTTTTTTATTCAGATTCGTCTTGATCAGGCTTATAAATACCCCGATCATTCTGAATGAAAGTGCAAATACTATAAGAAGAACACTTTTCAGACCGACTCCTTTAAGCGCTTGAATTTCCACTGCAGCTCCTACTAGTACAAAAAGAAGTATTTCTGCACCGACCCATATTTTGGAAAATTTTCCGATGATTCTTTTTGCCAGCATTTCATATCCTTTGAGAAGAGTACCTCCAAGAGCCATGACGGCAAGCAGACCTGAAAGAGGGAAATAAGGGGCGATCAGATCTTGAAAGCTCATAAACAGGAAGGATACACTCAAGATGATCAGAACCTTGATTGTATCTCTTATATGCAGAGATTTAAATACTTTGACCATAATCACTCCAGTGATAACTCCAAGTACCAATCCTGACAGGACAGAAACTGGCACAGATAATATCACTCCTGCGTTGAGCTGATTCCCTCCATAAATACCTAAAAATGCCGTGAATAATACGATGACGTAGATATCATCTACAGATGCACCAGCAAGAATCAGCTGTGGAATACGCTTCTTTCTTCCATAACCGCTTTCCATCAGGTGTATCATTCTTGGTACTACAACAGCAGGTGAAACCGCACCGAGTACTGCACCGAGGATAAGTGCTTCGAGATAGGTAATCCCAAGCAAGGGGGGAGCAATTAGAAATATTGCAAGAATTTCGAAAGTTGCAGGAACGAAACTCATAAGAACAGCGGGTCTTCCTACTTTTTTAAGATCACGAAGATCCAGCGTCAGTCCTGCTCTAAGAAGTATAACAATCAACGCGATTTCTCTCAGATCTTTTGATATATTTAATATATCTTTCGAAATCAGATCCAGTCCCTGCGGACCAAGAAGAATCCCTGTAAAAATAAGACCAATCAGTCCTGGAATTTTGAATTTGTTTAGAATCCCACTCAATGAGAATCCGATAATCAGGATCAGTGATAGACTAAGTAACATACTTTTCCTCCAAATAAAAATTCAATCTATGAAAACAGTAAAAATAAAGCTGATGATTTCTGCATGGAACTGCAGAAGTCATCAGCCTGGTCAGCGGTTTTAGCCTCAATGGCTTTGGGAGATCTTCATTCCCAACTTTTCTATAATAGCACAGAATGCATAGCGTGAAAACAAAAAATAAGAGCATCCGAGGATACTCTTATAAATAGGGAACTATATATTGTTATTTGTTTCTTCCGAATCCGTTTCCATTTCCGTTACCTTCGCCATTTTGAAGTCCGTTTCCATTACCCTGACCGTCTTGAGGTCCGTTGCCGAATCTCATGCCTAATCCTTCCATCATGCCTTCACCAGGATTGCCTTCACCGATACAAGTTTCCTGACGTTCCTGAATTCTTTCAAGAACCGCATCCGCATCCTCTTGTTCCAGGTCACCTTCAGCAACGCGTTCCTGAATCATTTCTCTCTTCTGTTCAAGAAGCTCTACTTTGAATTTATCCAGTTTTCCTTCCTCTGCTGCAATTGCACCATAGGTTTTATTCTCCTGTACTTTTTTCTCTGTAATCTCTTCAACCGTCTTTCCTGTCATACCTGCCAGAGCTTCCTGAGGGGAGTCATACTT
>DATIRH010000205.1:0-1822 GCA_035469845.1 Proteiniclasticum sp.
AGATCAAAAGATGAACTGATCTCTTATGTCATAGAGTCATTTTCAATGGTGGTGGATGAGGAAATCAGAAAAATCATGAAGGATGGTACTTTAGATTTCTACGAAAAACTGGGGGCCATTCTGAATCTCTTCTTTTGCTCCATCAAGGAGCACCCGACACTCATGAAGATCACGCCAGGAAATCCTGGCATGTTCGAGTACATCAAGACCAGGCTTTCAGAGATCGCCATAAAGCATGCCAGTGCCCTCATCGAGGATGGGAAAAGGGAAGGGTATGTAAAAAACAGATATCCGGAATACATGCTGAAGATTCTTATTTCCGGTATTGCCGACCTTTATGTGGAAGGTGTGACGGATCCGAATATCCATAGGGTGCTTATTGAGGAAGCACTGGGCATTCCTGAAGGAAAGATCATCTTAAGAGAGTAGAAAGTGAAAAGAATAAAGAAGCTGAGACGCCCGACCTTTCGCAGAAAAAAACTGCAGAAGGTCGGGCGTTTTCTTTTGATACATCTTATAGTAAATCAAAAGAGATTCATTTCTTATGGTTGCAATCAGGATCAAAAGTGAACATAATTATATTGAAATTACATGAAGATGATTCATCAGCTACTAAATAGTCTTTATTATGAAAAATATATCTCTATTAAAGAACAGTGAATACAAGGTGGTGGGTAGTTCATGTATAATTAGTGCAACGAAGAGGGCGTTTCTGTAAACGGATTCCTGTATTAATTATTCGGTTGTCTCGGGATACAATGAGGTTGAAATTAAATGAAGGAGGCAACTTATGAATGATAATTGGCTGAATTTAACCGGCAAGACTATTATAGTCACCGGCGGGAATTCTGGTATCGGCAAACATATTGCGAAGGAGCTAGGAAGTAACGGAGCAAATGTTGTTGTAGCAGATCTCAGTGTAGATACTGGAGAAGGCGATGGCGTCTTTAACATCAAGACTGATGTGACCAACGTGAAGAGCATAAACGACATGGTGGGCATTGCGGTGAAGAAGTTCGGTAAAGTGGATGGCCTGGTGAACAATGCAGGCATCAACATTCCAAGACTGCTCGTGGATGTCTACAGCGACGACCACCAGTATGAAGTGGATGAAAAAGCCTTTGACAAGATGACTGCGGTCAATCAGAAAGGCATCGTCTTTACGACTCAGGCTGTGGTCAGAGATATGGTGAAGAACAAGACCGAAGGCGTGATCATCAACATCTCCTCAGAATCAGGCATGGAAGGCTCAGTAGGACAAAGTCTTTACTCAGCCACCAAAGGAGCAACCAATTCCTACACAAGATCCTGGGCGAAAGAACTTGGAAAGTTCGGCATCAAGGTTGTGGGCATAGCACCTGGCATCAATGAAAAGACAGGACTTACCACACCAGAGTATAATGAGGCACTGGCTTATACAAGAGACATCAATGTAGACCAGCTGGACACAGGCTATGAAAAGAGCATTCCACTAGGCAGAGTAGGAAAGCTGGATGAAATTGCTTATCTTGTAGCATTTTTATCTTCAGAGAAATCTGCTTATATTTCAGGAACAACCATCAATATCTCTGGTGGAAAATCCAGAGGATAGCCTCATGAAGTTCATCAAAGAAGGAGGAGGAGCGAAATGTCGACTGCAGCTTATAGAAACAGACTGTTTACAGCACTGCTTTTAAGTCAAAGTGTACCCATGCAGGAAATGATTGCAGACTTTGGCGCAAGAGAATATGTATTGGAAGCCATAGAGATGATCCGGAGAGACTATAAGGATATTGTAGTCATCGACATCAACGGTGAAGTGGAAGACATCAGCATGAAGATG
>DATIRH010000206.1:0-1809 GCA_035469845.1 Proteiniclasticum sp.
GAATCCGGTAAGGTCTTTTACTACTGAAGCTGTTTTAGGTCTCAATTCCGAGTAGAATGCATACGGATCGGCTTTCAGGAATTCAAAACCGTCATGTCTTCTGATTCGATACTTATAAATAGCATCTTCTCCGATGCCTTCCACAAAACCCGTCCATATTCCAGTGGATCCTTGAGGAAACATTTCACCATATCCCCAATCATTAAAATCACCAGCTATGAAAACACTTTGTGCGTTTGGAGCCCAGACGGTGAACTGCACACCTTTTTTTCCTTCAAACTCAATGACGTGTGCGCCCATGAATTCATAACTGCGAATATGTTCTCCGGTATTAAATAGATAATGGTTAAACTCCGTATTAAGTACTTTTTTAGGGTCGTCTTTTACCTTTGCCATACCTTCCTCCTATTTATCTTGCATTTAATTTGGATATGATGATGAAATGGCACGATCGCTTATACATTCGATACATTTTCCGATAATGCATAAGCATCTTAATAATGTTAGAATATTTACTAATTTCTATTTACAATATACCATATTACGGTAAAATCGAATAGCCCCGAAGATAGATAATAAGCCATGAATCATGGTATGTGGCTATCTGTAGAGTTCATATCGCACATAAATATTCACTTGTTTGTATGCAGCAGGACATTCAAATCCTTTAAGAATCAGTGTCATCTGGCATTTTCAAAGCAGCCACAATATGAGAAACACAAGAAACCCCAATACAAGTGAAAACTGAGTTAAGATTGATACAATTCTATTAACACGATGATGTTTAAAATTCATATTATCATGCTCAGCGGAGCCTCTTCCCTTAACAGCGCTGTTTTTCCTGTCTTTTTCCTTGTTTCGCTTGTATTCCTTGAGAATAGAGTCTGAATTATTGTCAGAATTCTTATTTTGTTTGTAAATCATGAGATCCCCTTCTTTTCTTAGAATTCAATATTTCTTTGAAGATTGTACAACCTGCACTCAGATAGAAGTCGCATTTATCATGCACTTAAAAGAAGATGATGAGTTTCCCCATCATCTTCTTTTAATCAGACTCATATTGATCTGTTTCATATCAAAACCGATTTCTGTTCCTGCTTTTTGCATATCAGAAAGGACATCAGCGCAAGCTTCCATGGGTTCTCCTAGAACTGGGTGCCTGAAGGAAATATAAAAAGCATGCAGAGCCTGACGATCAAGCAGTTTCATTTCGCCCCCGTATAGTTCATCACCGATGATCGGATACCCTAAGTGACTCAAGTGTACCCTTATCTGATGCGTACGCCCTGTCAGAAGCTTTAATAGAAGCAGTGAGTACCCATTGCAGGTTTGAATCACTTCAACCTCTGTGCGGCTTTCCTGACCTCTCTCATCGATAATGCGATTGAATGATCCAGGACCATCTCGATAGATCGGCAGATCTATCATCTTGATGTCATCAGGGAATTCTCCTTTGACGATGGCAATATAATACTTGTCATAACAATCATCCTGCATGTCCTGAGATATGGTTGAGTGAACGAACTGATTTTTGGCAAGGATGGTCAACCCTGAAGTGTTCATGTCCAGACGGGAAATCAGTCTGATAATGGTGTCCTCTCCGTTGGACTTGTAGTGGAACATCACCGCATTGGCAAGTGTTCCACTCTTAAGTCTTTTGGTCGGGTGAACAACCATATTGGGTGCCTTATTTACGATAAGAATCGCATCATCCTCGTAAACAACTGTAAGTGGCAAATCTTCTGCATCGATGTTCTGCGTTTCCTTGCTGATCAGAGAAATCAGCAGATGATCTTCTTCGCGAAGTAT
>DATIRH010000207.1:0-7926 GCA_035469845.1 Proteiniclasticum sp.
TCGTCTGTTCGGCGCTGGAAGTGCCGAGGCTGAAGGAGAAACTTGGAGAAGACTTCCTGACCATCACTCCTGGTATCCGGCCACTAGAGAGTGCTTCAGGAGACCAGAAGAGAGTGGTGACGCCCTCAATGGCAAGAGAGCTGGGATCGGATTACATCGTGGTGGGAAGACCCATCACAAAAGCAGAGCATCCCTATGAAGCCTACCTGAAGATCAGAAACGAATTTATGGGAGGAGAGAATAGATGAGAGAAATAGCAGAGATTCTTCTAAAGATCAGAACGGTGAGTCTGTCTCCTTCAGAGCCTTTCACCTGGGCTTCGGGCATCATCTCACCCATCTACTGTGACAACAGACTCCTTCTTTCCTATCGAAAAGAGTGGGGAGAAGTCATAGAGGCCCTAAAGAAGGTGATTCTTGAGGAGTTTCCAGATGTGGAGTGCATCATGGGTACAGCAGCAGCTGGAATTCCCCATGCTTCGGTACTTGCTTATCTGATGGAGAAGCCTTCAGGTTTTGTTCGCGGAAAGGCAAAGGGTCACGGAAAACAGAATCAGATCGAAGGGAAGGTTCATGCGGGGATGAAGGTTGTGGTCATTGAGGACCTCATCTCCACAGGAGGTTCCTCCATCGAGGTGGTTGAGGCTTTAAGGCAAGCTGGATGTGATGTACTGGGCCTTCTTTCCATCTTCACCTACGGGATGGAAAAAGCGGAAAAAGCCATGAAAGAGAACGACATCAGGCAGGTGTCTCTAACAGATTACAGTGAACTTCTGGATACAGCACTGGAAATGGACTACATCACGGAGAAGGACAGAGAAAAGCTGAAAGCTTTCATGGACAATCCTCAGGATGAAGGTTGGAGAGCACTTTAAGAATATGAAAAAATAAACAATGCACCGGATTTCCCTATGGACAGTAAGATAGGGATCATCCGGTGCATTATTTTATTGCTGTGAAGATTCGTCTTTATCTGAAAATGAGAGTCGTTAGGAGATTAAGAGTACAAACGAAGAATCTGTGTGAAACATATATTGAAAATAGAATAATATTACAAAATTTGATATAATATAAACATACGAATAATTAAATAAGTGTTGATATTAAATCGAAGAATATATGAAAGAAATGAGTAGGGAAGCACTTTTATCTGGGGGGAAATTATGATAAATCACAAACTTGGTCGAAATATACTAGTAGCAGGTGGATTTTTAATGATGTCAGCTGCCTTGATACCATGGAAAAACAAGGATAGCATAGGACAGGTATTATTTGGAATGCAGAGTGTTTTATTTTTCATCGGTGCTTATTTGCAGCAGAAGGAAATCAATAAGGCCAATAGATGAAATTCCAACGATAGAGTAGAAATTATAATCGATTACCTGTATAACTTTTGAAGCACATACAGATCGAGTTGTTTTACAGACTCTGTAAGCAAGAAAATCGAAATAAATCCATGTAAAAGATGATTTTTAATATGAGATGATAGTCTTTATGATTGATATATATTGCAACAAGTACTACATATCCCGAAGAAGTTCGGGGTTAAGTAGAGTGGAAGTGTAGTATAGTTAAAATATCATGAAACTACGCTTTAAAAAGCAAGAAAGTAGAAACGGAGGCTTTATCGATGTCAAAACGTAATATAAAGAAAATTACAATTTTAAAAATCATCTTTTCCATACTGATAATATTAGTAGGAGCACTGGCGTTTTTTGAGAAAATATCTACTCACATATTGTTACTTTTAGAAGCAATTATTGTGGCTGCCTTTTTCCGATGTAAAAAAAGCGTGATAGAAATAGTGATTATTAAATAGATAAGGGGGATAAAAATGTATAGAAAGATAGTGATCCTCATCCTAATAGCGTTCTCGTTTGTTTTATCTGGATGTAAAGATGAACCTGAATTGGTTGAACCGTATGATATGACAAATGAAATTATTGAAACGATGATTGGTAAAACAGATGAAGGGATCTATGAGATCAGCGGTTCCAAAGATCAATTCATCATCTATCGTGGTGTTGAAAAGGGAATTGAAACTATGACCTATTCGGTTGAAGATAATATGCTTGTATTCCTTTTCGAAACAGTGGAATTGAGTGAATCGAAGGATTACGTATATAAGGTAAGGTTGGATTCCTCATATGACACGATTCAGGTTCTAATAGATGGTGAGATCGAGGCATTTAAAACGGTCTTTGTACAATAGTCTTATCTGAGCATCGGGAACAACGAGCAAGCAATGCAGATATAAGTATAGTATAATATTTATTACAATATGCATTCATATGAAGTGTCCTTTGTAAGCTCGTAGAAGATAGAATGGAACATAGTAAGAGGGGAGCATCAAAATGATTGAAGCGAAAAACCTGACGAAAATCTACTCCAATGGAAAAGGAATCTTTGATGTAAGTTTTACAGTAGGTGAAGGAGAAGTTTTCGGGTTTCTTGGTCCCAATGGTGCAGGAAAGACCACGACCATACGTAACCTGATGGGTTTTGTGAATCCCACTAGCGGTAGCGCTCGAGTAAATGGCCTGGACAGTCGGAGTAAATCTGCAGAGATCCAGAGAATTCTTGGTTATGTACCTGGAGAAATATCATTTTTCGACAATATGAATGGAATGCAGTTCATGAAGTTCATGGCGGATATGCGTGGTGATCATAATGTAAAAAGGCAAAAACAGCTTATTGAGATGTTTGAACTGGAGAGTGACCGTAAAATAAGGAAGATGTCCAAAGGAATGAAGCAGAAGCTAGGCCTCATCACCGCTTTCATGCACGATCCTTCGGTACTCATTCTGGATGAACCCACCAGCGGTCTTGACCCGCTTATGCAGAAGCGTTTCATTGAACTGATTATGGAAGAGAAGAAACGTGGAAAGACCATCCTTATGTCATCCCATATGTTTGAGGAAGTGGAAAGAACCTGTGAGCGTGTAGCCATCATCCGTGAAGGAAAGATTGTGGCAGTGGAGGATATCAGGGAGCTGAAAGCTACTCTTCAGAAAAGCTACTACATCACGCTGGAAAATGGAGAGGATCTTGAAAAGATAAAAGCCAGTGGATTGAAGTTCAACCTCATTGGGGATCATAGAGTGGAGATTTTCATCAGCAACAACTATGATGAACTGTTTTCGACCCTTGCAAAGTGCAAGGTCACTGGGTTTGACTCAGTAGAGCAGACCCTAGAGCAGATCTTCATTAGCTACTATGGAAAGGAGGCAAAGTAACATGTCCTGGACGTTATTTAAGGCGAACATCAAAAACAATCGACTGATCTGGATCATCATGACCTCGATTTTCAGTATGTACCTGATCATCATCGTCTCCATGTATGACCCGGACGGAGCGGAAGTGCTCAATGAGATGCTGAAGACCTTACCGGAAGGACTGGTCAATGCGTTGGGTTTCAATGAAATGGGTACTACGCTTCTGACTTTCATAGCAGGGTATATCTATGGATTCCTGGTACTCCTTTTTCCGATGGTCCTTTCCATCATCATAAACCATCGAATTATCGGAAGCCTTATAGATAAGGGTAGTATGGCGTTTCTACTATCAACGCCGAATTCAAGAATCAGAATTGCTGTAACCCAGGCACTGTTCAGCCTGTTTTCCATTACGATGCTTTTCTTGTTCAGCACCATATTCTCCATTATTATTTCTGGGGCTATGTTTCCAGGACTTTTGGATATCGGAACCTTTATTCTGATCAACATCTATGCTCTTCTCATGTATTATGCAATAGGTGGTATCGGATTCCTGGCTTCGTGCATTTCCACGGAGAGTAAATACAGCCTTGGACTTGGGATAGGGATTCCAGTAGGATTTCTTCTCCTTCAGATGCTGGGTGGTGTTGGAGAAAAGCTGAGCTGGATCGGGAATTTTTCCCTCTACACTCTTTTTGATCCTAATAAGCTCATTGAAGGTGAACCCTTTGCTTTCATCGGAATGGCTTTGTTTCTGCTGATTGCCATCGTATTATACGGGGCTGGTATTGCAATATTCAATAAGAGAGATTTATCGGTCTAACTTTGGGCTGTTTTTCTGATTGATACTACATCATTTGTTGAGGATGATCCTGAAGTGGATGGTCCTCTTTTTAGAGAAAAGTGCAGACGAAGACAGGATAAGGAACGAATTTCAATAAAACAGGTATTTTTTAGAGAAATACAGTTGACTGTGCACCTTGTGCGTAGTTTAGAATGGAGACATAACTAAAGGGGGGAAGGCTTCGATGAAGATCAGAGAAATTGAAATGAAGACCGGAATGGACCGCACCAATATCCGATTCTACGAAAGAGAAGGTCTAATCAGTCCTGTAAGGGAAGATAACGGATACCGGGAGTTTTCAGATGAGGATCTGGAAACACTTCTGAGAATAAAGCTTCTAAGAAGCATCCATGTACCGTTGGATCAGATCAGGGGACTGATGGAGGGAAAGGTATCACTCACAGATCTTCTGGAGGAGCAGATTCATGTTCTGGAAGATGAAAAAGAGGATGTTAATTATGCCCAGGAAATCTGCAGACTCATGAAAAATGAAGAGAAGAGTGTCATGCATCTTGATGCTAAGAAGTATCTGGATCAGCTGGATGAAAAATCTGCTGATACAAAAACAGAGTACTTCTCAGTGAAAAAGGATAAACTTCCTCAGGTATACAGTCCCTGGAGAAGATTTTTTGCCAGAATGATGGATATTTCCATCTATTCCTTGTTATTTGATTCAGCCCTGGTTTTCATCTTTAATATGATCACATCAAACAGAAACACTCTGGAAAGCCTAATGTTCACAGCAATGGTCACCTTGATCATGCTGCTCGTGGAACCACTACTACTTATGAAGTTTGGAACAACTCCAGGCAAAGCGATTTTGGGCTTGGAAGTAAGGACTCCAGAAGGAAATAAGCTCTCTTATAGCGAGGGATTTCGAAGAACTTTTGGTGTCATACGATATGGACTAGGTTTTGAACTTCCGATCTATAATATCATCCGAAATTATAAGAGCTTCAAGATTCTTGATGAAAAGGAAACACTCCCTTGGGATGATGAAATAGCCTATACCATGAAAGATGAAAAAGTCTATCGAAATGGTTTTTTCATAGGTGCTATGATTGTCATAATCGCTTCTAATGTGCTCCTTATTAATGTGGAGAATCTGCCACCTAATCATGGGGAGCTGACCATAGCGGAGTTTGTGGAAAACTATCAGCATTATGAAAAAGTTCTTGAAATCGGTGAGGATGATTATGAGCTGAACAGATTTGGCGAGTGGATCAGTACCCGAAATGATCAGGATTTCTATGTGGATCTTACTTACTATGAAAAGCCTCTTTTCAAGTTCAACCTGTCCGATGAGAAAATAAGAGGTGTTTCTTTCAATATAGATATAAGAAACAAGAAGGAGCCCCTGGCAAGTAACAGGGAGGAAATGCTTCTGACCTATTTTGCTCTGGCAGGAGCTCAGAAGGAGACGACTATCTTCTCACAACCCTTTCATAAATTCAGTATGGAAAAGCTGATTTATGGGTTCACAGGGTTTAGTGAACACCAACGTGGTGTAGATTTAGAAGTGGAGATTTCCTATAAGGGATACCAGGATGCGGGAGACAGGCTTTTACCTATTAATTATGAGAAGGTACAGAATTATACTCTTTCCTTTTCAGCCGATGTGCATTAGAAAGAGTTAATAAGGATAATCTTTGCAGCGCAGTACATTTTTGGAGGTTTACAGATTATGTTTGAAGAAAGAAATCAGAGAATATGGGAAAAGATCAAGCCAATGGGGATGAAATCCCACCTGATTCGAAGCGGATTGCTGACGCAAGGTCTGATCTTCTTCATCGCATTGGGATTCATTTCACCGCTTATTGACCATGGATTTTCAGCGTACTATTTCCAGTCTGAAGGTTTTCGAAACAGGCTGATTTTCATAGGGACTATCGCCCCTTTATATGGAGTGCTCATGGCTTATTCTTCATGGAAATCACTTGAAAAGAAATACAAATAACAAGGCTATCTAATTTATGAATATCGAAGCAACTACAAAAGGGGATTCGTCAGAATCCCCTTTATCCCACGCGCCGTAAAACCCCTCGCTTCAGCCATGGGGATATAAGGCGCTATTATATTGAGATTTAACTGTTTTGTGGTTATATATTCAATCGCTTCCGTGTATAATTAAAATATAAACTGGTGTTTGTATTGCTATAAACGGGAAGGAGGAACCATATTGAATCTGACTATTCAGGTTAAACTATTACCGACCATGGAGCAGGAATCCATCATAAAAGAAACGCTTAAGAACTACATCCAGATGGTTAATGGTCTTGTAGCTGAATTTGTCGTGCTGGACAAGCTGGAAAAGAAAACCAGTGCGGATATCAGCTGTGCGATACCCAGCGCACTGAAGGCACAGTCCATACAGGATGCACGTTCCGTGTTCCAGAAATACAGAAAAGAGGTTTTCAAAGCCGGGAAAATCGTTTCTCCTGAAGGGAAAACGAAAACTGTAAAAGTTCCTGTGCTCCGGAAGCCTGTGGCCATATGGAACAATCAGAACTTCTCCATAGGAGAAGACTGCCTGGCCTTCCCGCTGTGGATAAACGGCAAGGCTGCAAAGACGAAAATTAGAGCAATCATTCCAGAAAGACAGAAAGCCCTGCTAGAAAACAAGAAGGGCACTTTGCGCATCACAAAAATCAACGGGAAGTTCATCGCTCAGATTGCGGTGGATATTCCCTGTGAAAGCAGCCATGGCTCATCCGTCATGGGCGTGGACCTGGGTCTGAAAATTCCCGCGGTGGCAGCTACCGACAAATCGAAGGTTCGATTCTTCGGCAACGGACGCGAAAACAAGTACATGAAGCGCATGGCCAGAGCTAAACGAAAAGCTCTTGGCAAGGCCAAGAAGCCCAAAGTCATCAAAAAGATGAACAACAAAGAACAGCGGTGGATGAGATACAAAGACCATAAGATATCCAGAGAGATTGTGAATTTCGCCAAAGCGAATGACGTCTCCACCATTCAGCTTGAAGACCTCGCTGGCATCCGCCAGTCGGCAAGAACAAGCCGTAAAAACGAAAGAAATCTCCATAACTGGAGCTTCTATCGCCTTTCCCAGTTCATTCAGTACAAAGCTGAACTGGCGGGCATCAAAGTCGTGTAAGTGAATCCAAGATATACCAGTCAGACCTGCCTTGCATGCGGGAAACGTAATCACGCCAAAGATAGCAAGTACAAATGCTCCTGCGGATTCAAAATCCACAGAGACATTCTCGGTGCGATGAACATCATCACTGCACCTATGACGGGCGCTCATGGCCTGTCAGCCTAAGCTGCTATACGCACTGGCTTAGGACGGGCTGATGACACAGCCCTTAGCTTGGAGACATACTCTTCTGCCTGAAATTAAAGGGACAGAGGTTTAATCATCCAAGAATCCCCTTGCTTTAGCTATGGGGAGTGTCAAGTCGGTTAACTTAGTATAAAATGAATGGCTTGATAGAAAATGACAATACAAAAAACGATAGATATGAAGAACCCACTTATACCTTGCGAGTAAAAGGTTTTACCTGATGATCAGCGCAACACCTCTAATGTTTTCGATATTGAAGGGACCCCACTCACGGGAGTCTCCGCTGTCCAACCTATTGTCACCCATAACGAAGTATTCTTCATCTCCTAGTGTCATCACCATATCCACATCACTTATGCCACTGTAGTAGGCATACGGTTCGCTAAGTAGCTCGTTATTGATGTATACTTTATTCTCTTCTATACGGATGGTTTCACCGGGAAGAGCAATGACACGCTTTAATAGGATGAAAGGATCCCCTGAAGAGTCCCATTCTACAGGGTCACCCATAATGGTCACTGCATTTCTGACGATATCACCACGTCTGATTTTTTTATACTGAGA
>DATIRH010000208.1:0-1503 GCA_035469845.1 Proteiniclasticum sp.
GATATCGACACAAACCAACGTCTGTATCTTAAAAAGTGATCTTAATATAAGCTAAACTGGGTGGTACCGCGGAAGCCTTTCCTTTCGTCCCTATGTAGGGATGGAGAGGAATTTTTTATTTTAGGAGGAAACCGCTATGTACAAACCAACCATGACCTTAAAAGAAACTCAGGTGGCCATCAAACTCATCAAGGTGTTCTTTGAGCACGAACTTTCAGAAAGACTGAACCTGACCCGTGTCTCCGCTCCGCTGTTTGTGGAAAAAGGCACCGGCATCAATGACGATCTGAACGGCATCGAAAGACCCGTCGCCTTCGACATCCTTGATTCGGGTAAAGAGGTGGAAATCGTGCAGTCTCTGGCCAAATGGAAGAGAAAAGCATTGAAGGACTATGAGTTCAGCCTTGGAGAAGGACTCTATACCAACATGAACGCTATAAGGCGCGATGAAAAACTGGATCACATCCACAGTATTTATGTGGATCAGTGGGACTGGGAAAAGATCATAGGAGAGGGAGAACGTACACTGAGCACGTTAAAAGATACCGTTCGCATCATCTATTCCATTTTTAAAGATGCGGAGATTCTTCTGGCACAGAAATATCCTTTCCTTACACCGGAACTGCCTGATACGATCACTTTCATCACCTCCGAGGAGCTTTATGAAAAGTATCCGGGTAAAACCGTAAAAGAAAGAGAATCCGCTTTTGCAAAAGAGACAGGTGCATTTTTTCTCATCGGCATCGGAGATCTTCTTTCCAGTGGAGAAAAACACGATGGAAGAGCGCCTGACTACGACGACTGGCAGCTGAACGGAGACCTTCTCTTCTACAACACCGTCCATGAGGAAGTTCTGGAACTCTCCTCCATGGGAATCAGAGTGGATCAGGAGACCCTTCTTGCCCAGCTGAAAAAGTCGGATAAAGAAGAACGAAGCAGTCTGCCTTTTCATTCACTTCTTCTCGAAGGTGCTCTTCCCCAGACCATGGGTGGTGGCATCGGACAGTCAAGAATCTGTCAGTACCTTCTGAAGAAGTATCATATCGGCGAGGTCCAGAGCAGCATCTGGCCTGATGAGATGAGAAGCGAACTGGCTCTGAAGAACATCTCCTTACTTTAGAATTAAAGATTATAGATATCAAAAAGCATCGCCTTCATGGCGATGCTTTT
Organism: Proteiniclasticum sp.; assembly: GCA_035469845.1. Classification (GTDB taxonomy): domain Bacteria; phylum Bacillota; class Clostridia; order Clostridiales; family Clostridiaceae; genus Proteiniclasticum. The sequence continues at coordinate 1,171 of DATIRH010000208.1, forward strand.
TTCGTGTCATATTACCTCAGACATGCAGAAGGCAGCCCTCCCCTTTAAGAGGATGGCTGCCTTCTGTTTCTTTATGGGTTTCTTTCTGTTTCAGTCTGGATGTCGAAGCTTTATTTGGCTTCGCCGAGGTAGGCATCCTTGACCCTGTCGTTTTCCAGAAGTTCCTTTCCAGTGCCTTGGAGAACCATGCTTCCTGTCTCTAGGACATAGGCATAATCGGCGATTTCCAGGGCCTTCTTGGCATTTTGCTCAACAAGGAGAATGGTATTCCCCTGTCTGTGGATTTCCTTGATGATCTCAAAGATATCCTTCACAAGCAGCGGCGCCAGACCC
>DATIRH010000209.1:0-2280 GCA_035469845.1 Proteiniclasticum sp.
GGAATTGCACCATGGATCGCAATACTCCTATACATGTTTGGAACAGGTAATTTCAGCGAAGTACCTTGGTTCGTATGGGCCATCATCGGAACCTACTTTGTAGCATTAAATACATTCCCAATAAATATGGTGCTGCAGTACAAGAAAATCGGAAAATGGAAAGATTATATTTATGGCGAAAGAATCTACATCATACTGAGCCTGGTAGCTAAATCCTTCCTTGCATGGCTGGTCCTCTTTGGAGCAATGCAGCCATAAACCTTATGTTAAATTACACCTCTATATAAATATGAAAAACTGCTTTCAACCTTATTGGCTGAAAGCAGTTTTTTCTATTTGTTTAGTTTTTCGATGGCCTCGTGGAGCCAATGACTGTCGTTATAAATGGCACGTCCGATACCGATAAGATCCGTCTGTTCTTTTTCAAGAAGTTCGTCAGCGGCTTCTAGGTCTGTGATTCCTCCTGTAAGAAGAACTGGAATATGTACAGCCTTTTTCAGCGCTTCCGTGATTTCCTTGAAGTATCCCTGACTTTTTTCAGTAGGATGGACATAGCCGCAGTAGCCTCCAGAAATATCCAGAAGATCGACGCCTTCTTTTTCAAATAGTACAGAAGCGGCTACGGAGTCTTCGATGGTGGTTCCGCCTTCCTTGTAGTCAGCTGCTCCGAGTCTCAGAAAAATCGGATACTCGCTGCCTACGGCTTCTCTGACTGCGCGTATGATTTCAATGTGAAGTCGGATTCGGTTCTCCAGATCTCCGCCGTACTCATCCTCTCTTTTGTTGATGAGCGGTGAATAGAACTGATTCAGAAGATATCCATGGGCTGAGTGGATTTCCACTCCATCAAATCCAGCTTCCTTGCATCTTCTTGCAGCATCGGTAAAGTCTTCGATTATTTTACCAAGGTCTTCTTTGGATAGAACCTTGATGCTCTGTCCAGGCACAAGAGAAGGACCTACAGGGAGTATGAACGGATCATTGGGCTTTGCATAGAGCCCCGCATGATTGATCTGCATGACGCCAAGAGTGCCGTTCTTATGAAGGACATCACTTAGTTTCTTCAGGCCTTCGACCATCTTGTCCGATGCGACAGAGACCTGCTTTTTATTGGCTCTGCCTTCCTCGCTGATAAAACTATGTTCCACAATGACGAGGGCAAGATCGCCGTCTTTTGTTTTCTCATCGTAGTAGTCTAAGATCTCATCACTCATGGCTCCGTCACCCTTGGATTTTGTGGTGGCCATAGGGGGAAGAACAATCCTGTTTTTCAGTTTCAGATTTTTTACTGTCAGTGGGCTTAGTATTTTTCTCATATATTCATCCTTTCATGATATCGTCATTGGTTGCTTCTATATTGTTGTAAAAAGAAGAAAGTCACGTCCTTTTCCTCTATTATACTGCATACTGATTTTCAGTAAAATTCTTATTCGGTGAAATATTGTATACATCATACAGTAGAGCGATGAAATTTAGGATGATAATTACATTTCTCTGGTATAAAGTATATCTTATAATGGAATAGGGGTGGAAAATGATGTATGAGAATTTTATGTTCAGCTTAAGTAGTGCGCTACCTATATTTCTTGTCATGTTTATGGGGTATATGGTGAAAAGAAAGAACATAGTGGATGAGAACTTTATCAGTCAGGCGAATATGCTGGTCTTTTATGTGGCTTTGCCTATAAAACTATTTTCGGATGTTTCCAAGACATCTTTTCAGGACAGTTTTGACTGGGGATTTATATTATTTATTATTACAGGCACTGTTCTCAGTGTGATTTTTTCCGTTTTAGTAGCGAAATTCACTGTGAAGGATTTTTCTCAGAAGGGTGCATTCATTCAAGGTGCATTCAGAGGTAACTTTCTTTATGTAGGGTATTCTCTTATGGAAAACGTCATGGGTAGTGTGGGCACAAAAGCGCCCATCGCCATCGCCTTCATTGTACCTTTGTACAACATACTGGCTGTAATGATCTTATCCTATTATGGAACAGATGAAGAGAGTAAGGTCAGTATGAAGGAAGTGACAATCAAAATAATCAGGAATCCGCTGATTATTTCCATTGTCATAGGGTTTCTGTTCTCAAGTCTGGGATTAGCCTTACCAGTGGTAATGGATCGAACGCTCTCGTATTTCAGTGTGCTGGTTACGCCACTGGCGCTTCTCACCATCGGCGCTTCATTCAAGTTCTATAAGATCAAAGAAAGCTTCAACATCTCTATACTGGCTTCCATGCTGAAACTTGTGGTTCTGCCGCTCATCGCAGTTTATTTTGC
>DATIRH010000210.1:0-13269 GCA_035469845.1 Proteiniclasticum sp.
GCAGATTATTGGAGGCTTTCCATTGTACAGTCCTTAATGGAGATCACCGGAATAAAACAAGTGTACGAACGGTCTGATGAATTTCCCGGAATCCATCTCGGCGACGTCGCTGCAGGATTACACCGGTGATATATTCAGTCCCCATGAGAGGGCTGATGCGCTTTCTTCAAGGAATCAGTTCTCACAGGTGTCTCAGATCACCGTTTCCATTCTCATGGGCTTCATACTTTCCCTTTCTTCGGTGAACAGAACCATCATCCTCATGTATCAGATTTTCATTGTCCTTTCTGTCCTGATCGGACTGAAAGAGATCAACTACATGTACAAGATGGAACCTCTTGTGAAAGAGGAAGAACACAAAACGAAAGTTGTTCCCAAGCTGAAAGAAAGCCTGAAAGGTGTCTTTTCCCATAAAGAATATGTGAGCTTTCTAGCCTGTTCCCTTCTGTTTCATTTCGGATGGCAGATGGGATGGCCGCTGTTCAATGTCTATCAGATCAAATATCTTGGCGCTGATGAAATGTGGCTGACCATCATCAATGTGCTTTCAAGCCTCTTTATGGTCTTAAGCTTCACACAATGGAGAAAGATCATCAAAAAATTCGACTATAAGCTGGCCATCGCCCTGGCGACCTTTGGTATGGGACTTACACCGATCATGTACATGCTTTCACAAAATCTCACGATGCTGACCTTCATGCAGCCTGTCACAGGATTTTTCACTGCAGGCACCATCGTTGTGGTTCTAGGCTCACTTCTTGCTGCAAGTCCCGATGAATACCGGACCATGAGCGTTGCTGTCCATGCTACTTTGACCAGTGTCACTTTAGCGGTTGCACCCCTCGTCGGAACCTATATTCAGGATGTCTACAGCATTCAGGGTGCCCTTCTCGTCTCCTCTTCCCTTAGACTCCTAGGAAGTATGGTCTTTCTCATGCGGTTTCTGAAAAGCAGAAAAGCAAAGAAAATATAATGAATTATTTTTTTGTATTCTATCTTGCATTATGATATTATTTTTATAGAAGAATAAGCATAAAAGGAGATTTAAAGTGTACGTAGTATCACAAACCTTCAAAAGCAAAGGATTAAAACTGACACCACAGAGAATTGCTGTATATGAATATCTTCTGGGGACCAAGGGACATCCTTCGGCAGAAATCATTTATTCTGCACTGATTGAAAAATTTCCGACCATGAGCCTTGCAACGGTGTATAAATCACTGAAGACACTGTGTAAGGTAGAACTGATTCAGGAACTCAATCTGGGCGAAGGCAATTTCCGCTATGATGCCATCATCGAAGACCATGCGCACTTTCAGTGTACCCGCTGCAATGTCGTCTTTGATCTGATGAATGTACCCACCGATAAAGTTATGGATGCAGTCTCTCTTAATCAGGTTTTTCACATCGAGTCCAGCAAGCTCTATTTCTATGGAAGCTGCACGGAGTGCAATCAGAAGAATTCCTGAAGACCCAGAAAAACGAATGAAGAAATCAGTATAGCTCAGCGCCGTCTCCACGAGATGTCACTGAGCTTTTGTATATGGAAAATCATGAGTATGAATAAAACAAGAAAAAGCACCAAAGAGTTTCCTCCTTGGTGCTTTTCCCTGTAATGGAATGGAAATGTTATTCACACTCCCATTATGCAGTCTTAGTCCACTTTTAATTCATCTTCCGGTAGAATATCTTTAAATACACGGTTGATCACCGCATGGAGATTTTCCTTGGAAGTGGATGAATAGAGCATCAGCTGATCACTCTCTGCTAGACCAAGTGTCTCAATGATGATCTTCTCATTTTTTCTGATGTCATTTCTCTTCAGCTTATCAAGCTTTGTGCCGATAACGACAACATCTTTTCCATAATATCTGAAATAATCCATCATGGCGATGTCATCTTCAGTAGGCTTATGTCTGGAATCCAAAAGAAATACGAATCTTTTCAGGTTCGGACTTCCGTTGATGTAGTCTTCAATGATTTTGCCCCATGCCTTTTTTTCAGTCTTTGAAATCTTTGCATAGCCATAACCTGGAAGATCCACAAGCATCGCTTCCTCATTGATGAGGAAAAAGTTGACAAGTCTTGTACGACCTGGCGTGTTGGATACCTTTGCAAGCTTTCTCCGGTTCGTGATGGCATTGATGAGCGTCGACTTTCCTACGTTGGAACGTCCTACGAAAGCTACCTCAGGATGTCCTGTTTCAGGATACTGATTTTTTCTTACAGCAGATGTTATAAACTCTGCTGATTTGATCTTGATCATACTTGTTCCACCTCCAAAAGTGCTTTCTCCAATACCTCATTGATTTCTTTCACCGGAATGAAAGTCAGTTTCGATAAAATTGATTCTGGCAGTTTTTCCATATCATACTTGTTCTTTTCCGGAATGATGATGGTGTCAATGCCAGCTCTTGCCGCTGCAAGGGTTTTTTCTTTCAGGCCTCCGATGGGAAGAACCCGGCCTGTCAGCGTGATTTCTCCTGTCATGGCCACATTATGTCTTGCTTTTCTTCCCGTCAGGGCTGAAACAAGCGCTGTGGTCATGGTTACTCCTGCTGAAGGTCCATCCTTTGGAACGGCTCCCTCAGGTACATGAATATGGATATCCTGATCTCTATAGAACTTGCTGGTAACGCCCAGTTCAACACTGTGGGCACGGATATAGGAATAGGCGGCTTTCGCGGATTCCTTCATCACATCGCCCAGTTGTCCTGTGAGCTCGAGCTTGCCGGTTCCTTCCATGACGGATACTTCGATGGGCAGAATGTCTCCGCCGAACATCGTCCAGGCAAGTCCTGTGACCACACCCACCCGGTCTTCTTTTTCCGCACGTTCATACATGAACTTCGCATGACCCAGGAATTTCTCCACCATCTGCGTATTGAGACTCAATGATTCCTTCTTCTTCTCCAGCATGTAAGCGACGGATTTTCTTGTGAGCGACGCAATGGTTCTTTCCAGATTACGCACACCCGATTCCACCGTATAGCCTTCAATAATCAGCTTGATTGCATTATCCGAAAAAATCAGCTGGTCTTCTTTGAGATTATGTTCATCCAGCACCTTAGGAATCAGGTGCCGACGAGCAATATTCAGTTTTTCCTCATAAGTGTACCCATTGATCTCTATGACCTCCATTCTGTCCATGAGAGGCCTTGGAATGGTGTCAAGGGTATTTGCTGTCGTGATGAACATGACCTTGGAGAGGTCCATCTCCACTTCGAGATAGTGGTCTCTGAAAGTCGAGTTCTGTTCAGAATCCAGCACTTCTAAAAGTGCATCCGCAGGATCTCCTCTGAAGTCATTGGCCATCTTGTCGATTTCATCCAATAAAAATAGAGGATTCTTCGACTTCGCCTGTCTCATACCATAGATGATTCTTCCTGGAATACTACCTACATAGGTTCTTCTATGCCCTCTGATTTCCGCTTCATCCCGAACTCCACCTAAGGACATTCTGACAAAGTTTCTGTTCACCGCTCTTGCAACGGATTTGGCAATGGATGTTTTGCCGACCCCAGGAGGTCCCACTAGACAGATGATGGGTCCCTTCATGGTCTTGGCTGTATTTTTCACAGCAAGATATTCAATGATCCTGTCCTTCACATCTTTCAGGCCATAGTGGTCCTCTTCAAGGATTTTTCTGGCCTTGATGATATCCATGTTGTCTTTGGTCTCTTTGCTCCATGGAAGATCAATGATCCAGTCAAGATAGGTCCTTATGATACCGCCTTCGGCACTGTAGCTTCCGCTGTTTTTGAGACGGTCAAGCTCATAAAGAGCCTTTTCTTTCGCTTCCTTAGGCATCTTGGCTTTCTTGATCTTTTCCTGATAGGAGAAGACTTCCTTGGCGTCTTCATCGTACTCACCGAGCTCATCCTGAATTGCCTTCAGCTGCTCTCGGAGATAGTACTCTTTTTGCACCTTGTCAATATTGCTCTTCACTTTTGTTCCGATTTTCTTTTCAATTTTAGCTATTTCCAGTTCCTTATTGATGATCACAAGAAGCTTGCTCAGTCTTTCCTTGACATTCAGCGTCATGAGAAGGTCCTGTTTGTCTTCAGGCTTCAGCATCAGATAAGATGCCACGGTATCACCGAAACGACCCGGGTCTTCTATGTCATCCAGTGACAGGAGCGCCTCTTGAGGCATATATCCTGTGTGACGTACATAAGCCTGAAGTGTATCCTTCACGCTTCTTACCAGAGCTTCGCCTTCTACATTCACTACTTTTTCCGCTTCTTCATCAATGATCGATATCGTTGCTTTGTAATAAGGATCTTCTTTGATGGAAACTACTTTCCCTCTTGAAATACCTTCTACAAGAACCCGCACAGTATTACCGGGAAGCTTCAGAAGCTGCCTGATGACACAGAGCGTTCCGATCTCTAAAAGATCATCTTTTGTAGGCTCTTCAACTTTACTCTCTCTTTGTGGAACCAGAAAAATCTCCTGATCCTTCAGCATTGCTTCATCCAGTGCCGCAATGGATTTTTCTCTACCTACATCAAAGTGCAGGACCATATATGGAAATATGGTGATCCCTCGTAAGGGAATCATGGGAAGAGTTCTTCTCTTTCTCGCCATAAAATTACCTCTCTCTCGAAAATGGACAAACCTTTCGGTCTGTCCATCCAGTTATGCTGTTTCTTCGTCTTTCAGTGCTTTGCGGTATAGAATTTCCGGAGCCTTGGTTTTTATGGTCTCTCCATGGATGATGACTTTCTCGATGGTTTCATCTGAAGGTACATCAAACATGACTTCCTTCATGATATCTTCCAGAATCGATCTTAGTCCTCTTGCTCCTGTGTTTCTCTTGATTGCTTCTTCAGCGATGGCCAGAAGAGAATCCTCTGTGAATTCAAGATCCACATGGTCCATCTCGAAGAGCTTCTTATATTGCTTCACAAGTGAATTCTTTGGTGTTCTTAGGATTTCCACCAGTGCTTCCTTGTCAAGGCTGTTCAGCGTAACCACGATTGGTACTCTTCCAACAAATTCCGGAATGAGACCAAACTTAAGAAGGTCTCCAGGTAATATGTTCTCCAGAAGCTGTCCGATATTCTTCTCATGTTTGGATTGAATATCTGCACCAAATCCGATGGTGGATTTCTGCGTTCTCTTCTCGATGATCTTCTCAATTCCATCAAATGCTCCTCCTACGATGAAGAGGATGTTTGTCGTATTGATCTGAAGAAGTTCCTGATGAGGATGCTTTCTGCCACCTTGTGGTGGAACGGAAGCCACTGTACCCTCAAGAATCTTAAGAAGAGCCTGCTGTACACCCTCACCTGATACGTCACGGGTGATGGATGGATTCTCTGACTTTCTTGCAATCTTGTCGATCTCATCGATATAGACAATGCCTCTCTCAGCCTTCTCCACATCATAATCCGCATTCTGAATCAGTTTAAGAAGAATGTTTTCAACGTCTTCACCCACATATCCTGCTTCTGTTAATGTTGTAGCATCCGCAATCGCAAATGGTACATCCAGAAATCTGGCAAGGGTCTGCGCAAGAAGCGTCTTACCTGAACCTGTAGGTCCAAGAAGAAGAATGTTGGACTTGGAAAGTTCCACATCACTCTTTTTTGGATAGTTGATTCTCTTATAATGATTATACACAGCCACGGATAATGACTTCTTGGCGGATTCCTGACCAATAACATACTGGTCTAGATGCGCTTTGATTTCCATGGGCTTTGCAAGCTTAGTAAAGTCCTGCTCATTTTTCTCAGTGAGCTCTTCTGCAACGATTTCTGAACAGAGTTCAATACATTCATCACAGATATATACGCCCGGTCCCGCGATGAGTCTTTTCACCTGGTCCTGACTCTTCCCGCAGAAGGAACATTTCAGTAGATTTTTATCTTCAAATTTTGCCATTTTTCATTCACCTCATTTAGTTGAACACCTGCCGCTTTATTGCTGCAGTTCCCGACACTCACTGTCGGAAGTTCCCATATCCTCGTCCTCGCTATCTACTAACTCCATGGGCGTCTTGATTCGGGTGTTCTACCCTATTTTACCACTATAGAGGTAAAACCTCTATGCTTTATTTACCACATGCTTTTCAAGGATACTATCAATTAGACCATAGGCGATGGCCTGATCTGCACCCATGAAGTTGTCTCTTTCCACATCTTTGGCGATTACTGAGATATCCTGTCCAGTTCTTTCGGACATGATTCTGTTCATTTTTTCTTTGATCTGTAGGATTCTTCTTGCATGGATTTCAATATCTGTAGCCTGACCCTGATATCCGCCTAGTGGCTGATGGATCATGATTTCACTGTTTGGAAGAGCGAATCTCTTGCCCTTTGCTCCTGCAGTAAGCAGGAATGCACCCATAGATGCTGCCATACCGACACAGATGGTCGCTACATCTGGCTTGATGTAGTTCATTGTGTCAAAGATGGCCATACCAGCAGTGATGCTTCCGCCTGGGCTGTTGATATAGATATAGATATCCTTATCTGGATCTTCACTTTCCAGGAATAACAGCTGAGCCACTACAAGATTTGCAGTGACGTCATTGATTTCTCCTGATAGCATAATGATTCTATCTTTTAATAGTCTGGAGAAAATATCATAGGCTCTTTCCCCTCTACTTGTCTGTTCTACTACCATTGGTACTAAACTCATTTTCTTACCTCCATAATGATCGATTTTCTTAACTCATGTATATCAGTATACCTAAAATTGATTAAATTCTACTTAAAGGATTCATTAATTAATTTTAAACAATTTAATTGCTCAATTGTTACTATCATTTTACACCAACCTGGCAGAAAATCAAATACCTGAAACGCATATTTTCAATGATAGAAATATTGCCAGAGAAAACCTGTCTCTGGCAATATAACAATCTCTTTATGTAAGACATACTGTGATACTGCGATCTTCAAGAAGATTTTCATACCAAAATCACATCTCTTTTATTGCTTATTCGTGGTCGTGACCTTCATGACTTTGTTCTTCATCATTCTCGTCATGGTTATGGTCATCATGGCTGTGATCATGGCTTACTGTAACTTCTTTTTCTGTAACCTTTGCAGTTTCAAGAAGAAGTTCGAATACCTTGTTTGTTGTAACTTCCATTTCCAGGTCTTTTCTGTTGTTGTTCAGAAGCATTTCCTTCAGCTCATCCTGCTTGTCTCCATACATCTTCACGATTTCATCAGCCTTAGCTGCTACTTCTTCATCTGTAGATTCGATGCCTTCCTTTGCAACGATGGCTTCAATGAGAAGGTCATTCTTTACAACGTTTTTCGCGTTGTCTCTGAACATTTCACGGATTGCGCCTTCTTCTTGTCCTGTCATCTGAAGGTACATTTCCTTGGAAATACCCTGCTGCTGAATTCTCTGTTCAAAATCCTTAACAAGTCTGTCAATGCTTGACTCAATCATGGCTTCAGGAATATCGATTTCAGCTTTTTCAGCCAATGCCTTGATCAGATTGTTGTTCAGTTCGCTCTTCGCTCTGTTGTTTGCATCTTCTTCAAGACCTTCTCTGATGCTTGCTTTCAGCTCTTCAAGTGTTTCAAATTCTGAAACTTCAGAAGCGAATTCATCATCAACTGATGGGAATTCCTTTGTCTTGATGTCAAGAATCTCAACATCAAACTCTGCATCCTTGCCCTTCAGCTCTTCAGCCTGGTAGTCTTCAGGGAAAGTCACCTTGACCAGCTTCTTGTCTCCAACCTTTAATCCGATCAGTTGATCTTCGAAGTCACCGATGAACATGTTCGCACCGATTGTCAGCTCGAAGTTTTCACCCTTTCCGCCTTCAAATTCAACGCCGTCAACCTTACCGTTGAAGTTAATGACTGTTACGTCATCCTTTTCTACAACTGCGCCTTCTGGCTTGGATTCGATTCTTCCGTTCTTTTCGATAAGATGCTCAATTTCATGATCGATATCATGGTCTGTAACCTTCGCTACAGGCTTTTCAACTTCAAGTCCCTTGTACTCAGGAAGATCGAATTCAGGATATACTTCAACTTCAGCTGTGTAGATGAAGTCTTTTCCTTCTTCCATCTGTGTGATGTCTACTTTTGGATAGTCAATAGGCTTGATGCCCGCTTCTTCGATTGCTTCAGGATAGCTGTCACTTAAAAGAAAATCGCTTGCATCGTCAAATAAAACTTCTACGCCGTAGAACTGCTTGACTATAGCCAGTGGAGCCTTTCCTTTTCTGAAACCCTGTACATCCAGTTTCTTAACATTTTTCTTGTAAGCCTTTCTGATGGCTTCATCAAGCTTTGCAGCCTCAAGAGTCACTTCTAATTTTACCTTTTTGGAATCTAACTTTTCGTGCTTTACGTTCATTAATGATTTCCTCCTATGCCCTTTACGGGCTTCTTTCAAACTTATAATATTATAAATGAAATGGCTTAGCATTTCAATGTTTATGGAATTATTCTTTCCAGATACTTTCTACTTATACTGAGCTCTTCCAGTGATCTGTAGTTCTCCTTGTAGACTTCGATGATTCCAGGACCCTTATATCCTAAGGCCTGCACTCTTTTAAAGAGCTCTTTGAAATCAAAATCCCCTCTTCCTGGAAGAAGACACGTGCTGTGCACATCGTGATCATTCAGATGAAGATTTATAAGATCTTCGCCGAAGATGTCCAGATAATCATAAGGAGATTTACCTGCCTTTATGGCCTGCTTCACATCCAGCGTGAACTTCAGCGGCTCTTTCACCGCATCCTTCAGGCGCTTGAGGTATTCCAGGTCTCCTGAAAGACACCAGGATACATTTTCCTGTGCAAGAGCGACTCCGTGGACACCTGCTTCATAGACCATTCGCTCATAAATATAGACCACATCGGAAAAAACCATGTTCTTGTGAGGCTTTCTGATCAACCCATGGAAAGTATAGGCTTTAGCCCCTACAATCTCACCGAATCTTATAAAGTCCTGGAAGATTCTGAAAAAATCATCTCTTCTTCTTTCATAGGCATCAAACAGATAGGGTTCAAAAGCAGAACTCACGGTGTGAATCGAATTGATCCTGACATTTTCTTTTTCTGTGCGTTCTTTCAGCTCAAGTGCATACTCTTTAGTGAACTCAAAAAAACTGTTGGCAAAGACCTCAAGAACATTGAACCCTTTTCCGGCAAGAGTACTCACTGCATCTTCCGTGAGCAGTTCAGGATAGAATATGGCTGTAGAGATCCCGATTTCCAAACTCATCACTTCTTTTCTTCATTCATTAAATCTTTTTTCCTATGATTCCTATTCCCGGATAATTTTGTAGTCCGGTGTCAGATAGTAGGTGCTACCCTCTTTTGTAAAAGACAGACCCATGTCCGTTAGTTCTCCAAGAACAACATCCGTACCGAAGACGCTCTGATAATTCCGATGGGAAAGCGGCAGAAGGTCCACTACATAAAGGAATCTTCTCTCGTCAAACCATGGAAGCTGTGACATATAGACCACGGTATCCTCATCCAGGAATCTCGGCTGCTCAGCCCACACAAAATTTTCGATCTGGTTCATGATATTTACCTTCGAATTTGTGTAACCGCGAGAATTCTTGTAGATTTTATAAGTGATCTCAGTTACCGTTCCATCAAGACCTATGAGAAAAAGATCCTGGGTTTCCTGATCCAGAATCACTGCCTGATTCTTCGAAGGAGAAATATCCCCTTCCATTCCTTCAAGTTCAGCAACAGGTGCAAAAATCGTTTCTCCGCTTTCCTCGATTACTTCCAGTGAAACTTCTTTTTCCATGGGCAGAGCTGCTATAACGTATTGTTTTTCAATCACAGGTTCCTCTTCCACAGTTTCTTCAATCTCTTCGTTGGTGACCGTTTCCGGAATCCGCTCTAAAATCTCTTCTTTCTGAACCTTTTCCTGAGCGATGTCCTGTTTTACCTTTTCAACCATCTCAAGAATGGGTTTTCTGAACAGCAGTACTAGAGCTGCGATGATTAAAAGAAAAATCGCAAGCTTTTTAAAAAATCGCCTTCTTTTTTCTCTCTTATGATACTTATTACTGAATATGCTGGTATTTCTTCTCATTTACTACTCCTTATTTCTTGATGGGAATACCGCCCTTGCCGCATCCGCATCCGGAATTTTTTCCTTCTGCATCTTTATTGCCGCAGCAGGATTTCTTCTCCACCAAATAGTTGTCAGTGTACTCCTCATAGTCCGTGCCTTCTTTAAGAAGATCTTCTATCATAAGACAAACGCCTCCGTTCCTTCTATCGCTCTTGCAACTAGTGCATCACTGTCCAGGGCTTCTTCATGGTTCTTGATGTATTTAAGTTTCGGCTTTGTCACAGGATGCTTTGGTACAAAGATGGTGCAGCAGTCCTCATAAGGAAGGATTGATGTCTCATAGGTACCAATTCTCTCTGATATTTCCATGATATCTCCCTTATCCATTGCAACCAGAGGCCTGAACACAGGTCTATCTCCGGCTTCATCAGAAACTACTATAGACTCCATTGTCTGAGAGGCAACCTGTCCTATACTTTCTCCGGTTGTGACGCTCGGAATACCAAGCTTGTCTGCCAGAGCGCATGCACACTTCATCATAAATCTTCTCATGATGATCGTCAGTTCGTTCTCAGGACACTTATCCATGATTTCCATCTGGATTTCAGTGAACGGAACTACATGAAGATGAATCTTTCCTGTGTACTGACTGAGTATGGACGCGAGTTCCTTCACTTTATCCTTGGCTCTCTCGGAAGTGTAAGGATGACTGTGATAGTACACGCCATGAACTTCGATTCCTCTCTTTGCCATCAGAAAACCTGCCACAGGGGAATCTATACCGCCTGAAAGCATCAGCATGGTGCTGCCATTGATACCGTAAGGCATTCCGCCGATTCCTTTTTCCTTGTTCACATAAACATAGGCCATCTCACGGATTTCAATATCCACAACAAAGTCCGGTTTTTTGATTTCCACATGATACCCTTGCGTATTTTTCAGAATATACGCTCCAACCAGGCTGGAGAGCTCCATGGAATTCATCGGAAACTTTTTGTCTGCTCTTTTTGTCGCTACCTTGAAAGAGGTTCCTTCAGGCATCTTTTTCATGACATCCAAAGCCAGCTCTTTGATCTTTTCAATATCTCTTTCTGTCTGCACTACAGTACAGACTTCAAAGACACCAAAAACCTTTTTGACTTTCTCCTTGATCACAGACACATCTTCAGCCTGGATAAACCAGCGGTTCTGATCTGTGTAAAAAGTATATTCGTCATTCTTTAAAACATTTTTGATGTTGTCTCTAAGTTTCTTCTCAAATCTTCCTCTATTTAAACCCTTCAGAAAGATTTCAGAGGCATATTTTATCAGTAATAGTTCCAAATTATTTCCTCCTCAGAAATTTCACTGCCTCGAGAATCATCTCTGCAGCATACTCTATCTCTTTATATGTGGTTTCCGCCTGAAAGCTAAGCCTTATGCTTCCCTGGATCTCCTTGTTTTTCAGCCCTATGGCCAGAAGAACATGGGAATCCTTGGTGTCCTTTGATGTGCATGCTGAGCCTGTAGATACATAGACTCTCTTATCTGATAGATAATGAAGGAGTACCTCTCCTCGCATCCCTGGCATGGACAGGCTGAGGATATAGGGCGATGAGCTTTCAAGAGGTGAATTCACCTTCAGTTCGTCAATCTCTTCAAGGAGTGAAATCATTTTCTCCTTCAGTGCATAGACATGGGTATATCCTTCTTCCAGTTCCTCATCACTTCTTTTCACAGCTTCTCTGAAGCCCAGGATGGATGGCACATTGACCGTACCCGCTCTGAATCCTCTTTCCTGTTCGCCTCCAAGAAGAAGCGAATCAGGTCTCTGCCCTTTTCGGATGTAGATGAATCCACATCCTTTGGGACCGTGCACTTTGTGGGCGGAAACAGTCATGAAGTCCACATCCATTTTCTTCACATCCAGCGCATATTTCATATAACCCTGAACAGCATCCATATGAAACTTCGCTTTCCTGCTTTTTGATCTGATGATCTTCGCAATCTCAGATGGATTGTGGATCACTCCTGTTTCATTGTTCACCATCATGACAGAGACCAGGGACGTATTTTTCGTAAGCTTCTCTTCAAGCTCAGAAAGACTGATCTGTCCACTTTCATCCACGGACAGAAAATCCACATGGACTCCTTGTGTTTGCGCATATTCCATCACCTTCAGAACACTGGGATGTTCGATGCAGGTTGTGATGAAATGCGCACCTTCCTTTATGAAGGATCTGATTATATGATTATTCCCTTCAGATGCACCCGAGGTGAATATTATTTCTTCCCCCAGGGCATGGATGGTTTCTGCAATATCTTTTCTTGCCGCCTCTAAAGAATCCTCTGCGTCCCTTCCGATTTTATGGATGGAACTGGGATTCCCGTAAAGATTTTTAAGCGCTTCTGTCATAGTTTCTATGACCTCCGGCTTAACCTGTGTTGTGGCAGCATTGTCTAAATAAGCTTTCATTTTATCACCTTCATAATATTTCACTGATTTACTTTAGCACAAGAATCTCTAAAGCTCAAGCTTAAGAAGACCTTCATAGATTTTACTGATGAAGGGTCCGATCTCTTCAGAAAGCTCTATGAAACCCTGCTGGAGGGTTTTACCGCCTCCGCCTCTAAATCTGAAAGCTTCCCGGGCAGGCTTTACAAGTTCTTTCGCATCGGCTTTATCTCCTGTAAAGATGAAGATTCTACCGTCTTTTCTGTAAAACACGGCTATCTTCCCTCTTTTTATCATTTGACTTCCAATGGCTTTCATAAGCTCATCTTCATACTCCACTTCCTGAACCACAGTATCTTCTTCATAATTGGCCGCTAAAGCAGAAGCCAGCTCTTCGGTAAGTGCTAGAGCGGCTTTCTTGTATTCGTCTCTTTCTTCCTGGATCTGACGCACCCGAAATGGGAGTTCATCCAGATTAACGCCCAGCTCAGATTTCAGCTTTGAAATGGCATCTTCCATATCCTCAAGATACTTGAAGGCTCTTTCTCCCGCCACATAAGAAACGCGGCTGCCACCCTTGTACTTCTCCACTGAAGTGATCTTGAAAAGTCTGAGATCCTTTAAGGACTTGACATGAGTTCCTCCACATCCGCACCAGTCGATTTCTCCAATCTGAACAATACGGATGTTCGAATCCACGGCAACTGCCTTTCTGAGTGGAATATCGCCTAGATTATATTTATCACGGTAATAAGTGAAAATAGGCAGGTTCTTTCCAATATGATCATTGACCTCTTTTTCGGCCTGGACCCTGAT
>DATIRH010000211.1:0-1680 GCA_035469845.1 Proteiniclasticum sp.
CACTGCTATTTGGCGCATAACTACATGACTTAGGAAAAATCAATATTTCGAAGGAAACACTGATCACCAATACAAAGCTTTCCAATAAACAGTGGGAAGAGTTAAGAAAACATCCTCAGGATAGTGCGGATATTGTAAGTCAGATCAAAGGCTTTGAAGAAATAGTACCCATTGTACTGCAGCACCATGAAAAATATGATGGTACAGGATATCCTCAGGGACTTATTGGAAATGAAATAAATTATCTGGCACGTATATTAACTGTAGCGGACTCCTTTGATGCAATGACCAATCAAAGGCCTTATCAGAAGACCAAATCCTTTGAAGATGCATTTGAAGAAATAGAAAGATGCAAAGGAACGCACTTTGATCCAGTCATTGCAGATAAATTTATGGAAGCATTGAAACTGATGCAAGTGTAAGTTGACTCACATGAAAGTTATGGATGAATAGATTCTGATCGTTTTTGTTTTACCCCATTGATTAAGTTCCTGTCGGGATACTTTTTCAATGGGGTATTTCTATTGTCAATCACTTCAGATTGATATTTTACGGCTATGCTTCATACATGACTCTCTGTAGAAGCTTGATTCTGAGGCTGTAGATCTTTTTGTTTTCAAGCATGAGAATGATTTGGCTGAGCTTCTTATTGAGCTTCTCGGGCTGGTGTAGAGCCTTCAGAAGGGCTTCTATATTCTTATATAGGGGTATCCCCAGTGAAGAACTTATATATCTGAGAAAACCAAAAGTCAGAATCCAGTGGCTGCTGAATTGGAAAGGGCGGAAGACATAAATAGAACAAAACATATATAAAAAGCAATCCCAGAAGAATTATATTCTTCTGGGATTGCTCTTTTTGATTTTTATCTTTATATTGCCATTATCCTAATATTTTAGTCTTGATTTTCTTTCTGACAATTCGAACTTTTCTTTTCAGTGCATTTCTGATAATCAATGGTTTGAGCTTTGGAAAATCAACACCCACACCATCATAGACTTTCTCCATCGTGATCGCTTCAAATTTACATCGGGTGGTGCAAGCCCCACAGCCGACACAGAGAAATGGATCAACCACGGAGACACCGCAGGATAAACAGCGCATGGTTTCTGTTTTGATCTGTTCTTCCGTTAGCATACCTCTTGGATCCGTAAAATCTGCTGACAAGTTTTCAGAATGAACAGTATAGACACGCTCTCTTTTCACAGTGTCATATCCACTGTAATCCACGTTGTCCTTGTCCACAGAAACGAACACTTTATTGTTACGCCCATAGACCAGGCTTTGACCTCTGTTCACAAAGCGATGGATGGATATTGCCGCTTCTTTACCATGTGCAATGGCATGGATCGCATACTTTGGACCGGTTGCCGCATCACCACCAGCGAAGATGTCTTTCACGCTGGACTGCAGCGTCTGAGGGTCAACCTTGATGGTCTGGTTCGGATGAATTACCACATCCATACCCTTGAATAGATTTCCCCAATGGATCTGTTGACCCACGGATAATAGAATTGTATCCGCTTCCACTGTCATGCAGTCATTTTCGTCAAACAATGGACTGAACCTGCCGTTCTCATCAAGAGTACGTATACATTTCTTAAACTCGATGCCGTAGGCATTGCCGTCTTTTACCAAGATTTGTTTTGGACCATAACTGTTATGGATTGAAACACCTTCTT
>DATIRH010000212.1:0-13629 GCA_035469845.1 Proteiniclasticum sp.
CTCCACATGATTGACCGGTCTGATTTCACCAGTGAGTCCGATTTCGCCAACTGCTATAAGGCGATCATATTTGAGCTGTTTCCCTTTGGCACTGGAAACTAAACTCAGCGCAAGTCCCAGGTCCTGAGAAGTACCCTCCACCGTGAGGCCTCCTACGACATTGACGTAAACATCACTGGCGTAAAAAGGAATTCTGAGTTTTTTCTCAAGTACCGCAAGAATCAGATTAAGTCTTGGAAGTTCTATCCCTAAAGATGTCCTTCTAGGCATGACCGCTTTCGTTTCAGCGACAAGAGACTGTACCTGAACCAGAATCGGTCTCGTTCCTTCCATGATTCCGATGACAACTGAGCCTTCCTTGGCACCCATATGATCTTCCAGAAAAATCCTTGATGGATCGTACACTTCAATTAGCCCTTCCTGAACCATTTCAAATACACCGATTTCAGAAGTTGTTCCGAAACGGTTTTTCATTGTTCTCAAAATCCTGATCTCTTCAGTCCGCTCACCTTCAAAGTGCAGAACCGAATCCACCATATGTTCAAGCACTCTAGGCCCGGCCAGTTCTCCCTGTTTCGTCACATGGGCTACGATAAACAGCGGTATTCCCATGATCTTGCCGATTCGCATAAGACCGTTGGCACATTCTCTAACCTGAGATACAGACCCTGGAGCTGAGGTTACCCTATCCGAATAAACCGTCTGAATAGAGTCAATGATGACAAAAATAGGCTTCAGATCTCGGATGTGACCCTCAATAACTTCAAGAGATGTCTCCGAGACGATATAAAGCTTTTCCGCTATGACACCTAGACGGTCTCCCCTTATTTTAATCTGTTCTTCTGATTCCTCACCTGATACATAAAGCACACTACCATACTTCAATGAAATCTGATTTGCACATTGGAGTAGAAGCGTAGACTTTCCGATTCCAGGGTCTCCTGATATGAGTGTCAGAGACCCTTTTACAAGACCTCCGCCCAGAACTCTGTTCAGCTCGTTTATACCTGTATCATATCTTTCCTTATCACCAGACACAATTTCACCGATCAGTTTCGGATCGCTTCTGTTCGAAATTCCCTGTAGACGCTTAGGCTCGCTTTGCACTGTCTCTTCAACAAATGAATTCCATTCACCACAGTCCGAGCATTTCCCGACCCACTTCACTGTGGTAGTTCCACAATTCTGACAGACATATTGTGTTTTCGCTTTTGCCATATTAACCCCCCTCGTGAACTACGCCCACTTGATAAGTGGGCGCCTGCTTTTTTTTTGAACCTGATATAAGAATAGACCCCCAATCAGCCAATTTAACTTTAAAAAGCACTGATTGGGGGTTCATCTTACACCTCAAGGATTAATTATTTATTAAACCCTGAATAATATTTACTTACTTTCCTGTGAATCTTCTGATTTTTCAGGTTCAACTTCTGTTTCACCCATTTCAGTATTGATGCCAGTTCTCTTTTCTACATGAACATCTCTTCGTCCCACTTTAGTGAAGAAAAGTTTATCATCTTTAATATCTACAAGAACTTCATCACCTTTCACAATATTACCTTTTAACATCTCTTCTGACAAGGTGTCTTCAAGTTCTTTCGTGATTGCTCTTCTAAGAGGTCTTGCACCATAGTTCATATCATATCCGCTTTTTGTCATAAACTTCAGGGTATCATCAGTAAACTGCAGATAGATCTCTCTTTCCTCAATTCTTTTTGTGACCTCATCCAGCATGAGTTTTGTGATCTTCTGGAGATCCTCACTGGTAAGAGAATGGAAAACGATAGTATCATCAATTCTATTCAGAAACTCTGGTCTGAAGGACTTTTTCAGTTCATCTATAATATTATCCTTCATTCGGTCATATTCTTCCGTGTGCTTATCTGCCGCAATACTGAATCCCACAGTTTTCTGTTTGATTGTTGAAGCTCCGACATTGGATGTCATGATAATGATTGTATTTTTAAAGTTTACCGTCTTTCCTTTTCCGTCTGTCAGTCTTCCATCTTCAAGAATCTGAAGCAGTACATTGAAGACATCAGGATGTGCCTTTTCGATTTCATCAAACAGGATCACGGAATAAGGGTTTCTTCTTACAGCTTCAGTAAGCTGTCCTCCCTCATCATATCCCACATACCCTGGAGGAGACCCGATCAGCCTTGATACAGTATGTTTCTCCATATATTCAGACATGTCGATTCTGATCATGGCTTTTTCAGATCCGAACATTGCAATCGCTAAAGCCTTTGAAAGCTCCGTCTTACCAACCCCTGTAGGCCCAAGGAATATAAAGGATCCTATAGGTCTATCCGGATCTTTAAGTCCGACACGCGCTCTTCTGACAGCTCTTGAAATAGAATTCACAGCTTCATCCTGACCTACCACTCTTTCATGAAGAATTGATTCAAGATTCAGAAGCTTTTCTGATTCTGTTTCTGTAAGCTTCTTCACTGGTACTTTCGTCCATCTGGACACTACCTGGGCGACATCTTCTTCAGTTACAACCAGGCTTGAATCTCCCATAGAACCACTTTTCCACTTGTTTTTAGTGTTATTCAGCGTCTTCTTCAATTCATTCTCGCGGTCACGAAGTTTTGCTGCTTTTTCATAATCCTGAAGTGACACAGCCTCTTCTTTTTCTTTAAGGACATTTTTAAGCTCTTCCTCAATACTCTTCACATCAGGTGGAGCAGTCAGGTTCTGGATTCTCACCTTTGCAGCTGCCTCATCCATAAGATCGATGGCTTTATCGGGCAGGAATCTGTCAGTAATGTATCGGTCGGACAATTCCACCGCCGCATCCAGGGCTTCATCTGTGATCTTTATTCTGTGATGCGCTTCGTATTTGTCTCGAAGTCCCTTCAGAATCAATTTGGCTTCCTCTTTTGTAGGCTCGCCTACATGAACCGGTTGGAATCTTCTTTCTAAAGCGCTGTCCTTTTCAAAGTGTTTTCTGTATTCATCAATGGTTGTAGCACCGATGGCCTGAATTTCGCCTCTGGCAAGTGCAGGTTTTAGAATATTCGCCGCATCAATGGCACCTTCAGCGCCACCAGCTCCAATAATCGTATGTATTTCATCAATGAACAGAATCACTTTTTTGGTGTTCTTGATCTCTGTCAGCACATTTTTCAGTCTTTCTTCAAACTCACCACGATACTTCGCTCCTGCAAGCATCTGGGAAATATCTAGAGATACCACTCTCTTATTCTTCAAAAGTTCTGGAATGTTCCCTTTCACGATTCTTTGAGCTAATCCTTCTGCTATAGCAGTTTTACCTACTCCTGGATCGCCTATCAGCACAGGGTTATTCTTCGTTCTTCTACTGAGGATTTCAAGAATTCTCTCCGTTTCATCTCCTCTGCCGATGACCGGATCCAATTTTCCGTCTTTGGCCATTTCAGTAAGATCCTTCCCATACAGATCCAGCGCAGGGGTTTCAGAATTCTCCTGGCTTCTTGTCTCTGCATCGGTCTGGGCTCCCTGATTGCCAAAACTCTTGATAATATCATTTTTCAGTTTTGAGATATCTATTCCGTGACTCTGTATGATTGCGAAAGCCACTCCCTCTTCTTCAGACAATATCGCCAGCAGCATATGTTCTGGACTGATATAGTTCTGTCCCAGATTTCTTGCTTCCTTGAAACTGTTGTCAAGCAGTCTCTTTGTTCTTGGTGTCAGCGCAAGCTGACCTGTATCAGGAAACATATTGTTTCCATGTCCCAGTGTCTCTTCAATCATTTCCTGAATACTCTCTTTTGTGATTCCCGCTTCATGAAGCAGGTTGCTTCCTGCTCCTTCTACGCTGGCAATCCCGTAAAGGATATGTTCAGTTCCTATATAACCATGCTTAAGTCGCTGAGACTCTTTTTGAGCATGCATTAGTGTCGCTTTCGCTCGTTCTGTAAATCTTTCAAACATTAAAAGTTCCCTCCTCTAAAATATACCGCGAATAATTTTCGCTCGATTAATATCTCTTTCTTTCTCTGTCAGTTCTGTTCCATATGCTTTTTTCATCATACCCGGCTGGGTGTTGATGATCAGCCCATCGATCAGTTTTATGTCAATATCTTTAAGAAGTTCTGTTTCAATGCCCATTCTGACAAGGGACAGATGATACAGCGCTTCTTTTGAAGTCATAAGTCTCGAATTCATGAGCGTTCCCATGCTTCTATAGATTTTATCTTCCATTTCAAGCGTATACTGATTAAGCAGTTTTTCTTGGTGATCCTGCTCTTCATCCAGTAGTTTTACAATGGTGTCTTTTAAATTATAAAGTATGTCTTCTTCCTTCATGCCCAGTGTGACTTCATTGGAAATCTGATAAATATTCCCTTCCGCTTGTGATCCCTCACCATAGATCCCTCGAATGGTCATACCCATCTGCGCCAGAGCCTGCGTCACATATCCGATTTTGTCAGTGAACGTGAAGCCTGGAAGATGCAGCATGACTGATGCTCTCATGGCTGTCCCAAGATTTGTCGGACAGGCTGTGATGTAACCAAGATTATAGTTGAAAGCGAAGTCCAGTTTCTCACTGAGCAGATCATCAATCTTGGATGCCTTCTTGTAGAGTTCTTCCAGATCCAGATCTCTTCCCATGACTTGAAGCCTTATATGGTCTTCCTCATTGATCATGAGACTCACATCTTCTTTTTCATCAATGATGTAAGCTGCTATGTCACTATTGTTGATGAGTTTGGCACTTACCAGGTGTTTTTCAAAAGCCACCATAAGGTCAGTCCTGCCCAGTTCCCACATTCTGTTGGTTTTATATTCTGTTTCCATGGCTTTGCTCACATAAAAGGCAACTTCGACCTGCTCCACTAGTTTTCTTGCCGCTTCCGTGCTGAGTCTGTGAGGAAAGAACATCGTTTTCACATTTCTTGCAAGTCTGATTCTACTTCTTAGAACCAGAGATTCTTTATTCATCATTTGAGTCACCTTCTTCCAGGCTTTTCTTCAGTTCCTGAATCTGATCTCTTACGACTGCCGCTTCCTCAAATTTCTCTTCTATTATCAGCTCTTTGAGCTTGAGTTTCAGTTCATCGATTTTCCGTTTGCTCACCACTTCATGTGATGCGCTTATTGGAATCTTTCCGATATGGGTGAGCCCACCCTGTACTCTCTTGATTGTAGGCATCAATGATTTTGAAAAATGCTCATAACAGTAACTGCATCCAAGTAGTCCACTCCTCTGGAAATCACCAAAGGAAATCCGACATTCAGGACACCTGTCTATATCATTATTACTGCTTTCCACCATGTCAAACAGTGATCCGAAAAAACTATCCATTGACATGATCCTCACCTCGATTTCGTTTATTTTATAATCTTTCGCACAATTAAATTATATCAAATTTAATTGTAAAATGAAAGCATTGCCTATCCATGCACACTATTTCTTTTCTATCTAACCTGATTCTATCATTTAATTATTAACATTCCTTAAAATAATTGGATTCAATGCAATCTACTCATATTATTTTCTGGTTTTAATGTTCACTTTACTTATTTTCTAAAGAGTCCTATTCCCTAGAGTTTCAGTTCATTGACCTTTGCTTTCAGTTGTTATATTCTAACTCCTGACAAAGAGGAGGAATTCAATTGAAAGCAATATTACGAGTTATGACAATACTATTACTCATATTCGGTATCGGTGCTGTGGCACCAAAAATGATTCAAACTGCGATGATTGCCCAGGGCGACTCTAGACAAGAAGAAACCAGTAATATCAAAACTACTGTGAACGAAATCGTAGAAACAGCAGATACATATCTAGAGAATCTGAAACCGGTTGTTTCAGAAAATATGAACAAAGTCGAGAAAACTGATGAAACCATTAAAGAAAATGAAGAAAATTTTCCGATAAAATCTGCAGAGTCCGTAACAGATGTTCAAAATAAAAACACAGCCTCAGTAAAAGAAACGACACAGAGTGTCGACAGTAATTCAACATCAATCGACAAAACAGCCGTCAAGGAGAGTGTCGCCACATCAAAAGATGTTGCAGGTACGAATCCAGCTGCGAAACCAATCGAAACCGCGAAATCTGATGTTGAAAAACCAGTAACTGCAGTCCCTGCAAAGATTGAAATCACTTTCAAGGACGTATCCTATACCAGATGGGTAATCCAGTCTCTAAATATGAGAAAGGGTCCTGGTACAGAGCATAGTGTTCTGACCTCCATACCAACAGGGGAAGAACTGAAGGTTACAGCATTGGCCAGTAATGGTTGGTCAGAAGTAAGCTATAACGGAAAAACTGGATATGTTTCCGGCAAATACTTATCCGAAACTATAATAAGCAAACCCGCCCCAGCTCCGATTCCAGCTCCTGCACCAGCTCCAACTCCAGCACCCGCTCCAACACCGGCTCCAGCTCCTGTGAAAGCGACGTCCCCATCCTATGACGCATATAAGATGTACATTGCAGGAAAAGCGATCACCTACAAAAATGGTGGACAATCAAACGGTCAGAGCATCATCGACAGCAATTCTAACCTCATTTCCACATGGGGAGGCGCAGGCACTTTCTCCGGTACTGATGGAATGAATACACACTTCATCGGGCACAACCCAGGTATATTCTCGGTTATGCTTAATGTATCCAATGGAAACACCATCGTAGTAACTGATGGAAATGCTTCTCCAACCACTTATAAAGTGACTAAAATCTTCAAAGTGGATGACTATGGAGTCAGTCCAAGCGATGGCAAGAATTATTACAGCTATCTAGTTTCGACCAGAGGCGGAGAAGTCATCACACTGCAGACCTGCCTGGGATCGGATCTGAATCTGATCATAAGAGCTGATAAAATAAACTGACCCAGATAATCACCTTGGAGAAACAGATAGAGCAGTCACAATGATTTTAATATCATTGTGACTGCTCTATTTTAATTCCATCTACTTAATGAATCCTACAGAACCGGATCAGCTGTCGCTGTTCATCTTCTTTCTGATTTTTTCTTTTGGAATTTTATCATTTGCCGTTCTTGGCATCTCTTCTTCTTTCTCATGATCCACAGGCGGATTTTCATATTCACCTTTCAGTATGGTGACATCGTTTATGCTGAAAGTCTCTATGGATTCCTCGTCCCCATGATAGATTTTCACGTTGACGGTTTCTTTGATGATACTGTTGGATACAACGTCACCTTTGCCCATCTCCGTCTTCACAAGAGAGCCTACCCTAGGCATTCTCTGTCGTATTTCTTCATAAGCTTCCTGCTCGTAATTCAGGCAGCACATGAGCCTTCCGCAGATTCCTGAAATTTTGGAAGGATTAAGGGATAAATTCTGTTCCTTGGCCATTTTAATGGATACAGAATTGAAGTCTCCAAGCCAGGTCGAACAGCAGAGACTTCTTCCACATATGCCGATTCCTCCGAGCATCTTGGCTTCATCTCTTACGCCGATCTGTCTGAGTTCGATCCGTGTTCTGAAAATCGTTGCGAGATCTTTGACCAGTTCTCTGAAGTCGATTCTTCCATCTGCAGTAAAATAGAATATCACTTTACTGTTGTCGAAAGTATATTCAACGTCAACCAGTTTCATGTCCAGCTTATGATTTAGAATCTTTTTCTCACAGATTGAAAATGCGTCTTTCTCTTTTTCCCTGTTACCTATATGTTTCTGTATATCTTCAGGACTGGCTACGCGTATAACCGGTTTTAAAGGCGAAATGACTTCGCTTTCGCTGATTTCTCTTATAGCCACAACGCATTGACCAAATTCAACGCCTCTTGCAGTTTCTACTATCACTGCAGAATCCTTTTCGACGGTGTATTCAAGTGGATCGAAATAGTAAATCTTCCCCGCTTTCTTGAACCGTACACCTATGACTTTTACCATTTATATTAAACCTCCATCATTCTTAGCAATAAGCTGCTGACGATCGTGTCTTTATTTATATTGATTCTTAATGAGATGTATTTTCTCATCTCAAAGAAAATCTCCAGATATTTCTCCAATGTGTTGAAAGTGAGTTCTCTTGACAGATACTCTGTCTGCGCTTTGATATCATCCAGCAGAATAGAGTCTTCATTAAGAGATTTCTTTTTCAGTACGGTGTTCACCGCATATATAAAATCATCAAAAAGAACTTCAAGTTCCATCTGACTGATTGTTTCTCCAAGCTCCAGCACAGGGTAGTAGATCCTTTTTCTGCTTCTCTTCACTTCAGCGAGCTTTGTCAGCAGTTCAAAAGATACTTCAATACTGTCGTCCTTTAGTCCACCTAGTATGATTTTTTCAGCTTTCCCAGGAATTCCTCTGGAAGCGGAAATCACTTTTTTCTTCTCTTCTTCCGATAAAGACACTGTATTTGCTGGTTCTACCTTTACTTTTTTAGCACTGAATTCTTTTTTCAGATTCTCTTCAATAAACCTTCTTTTCTCTTTCTCATTATAAGAAGGAACAAACTGATCAAGATAAGCTTTCATTTCCATGTCATCCATTGGTAGAAGTTTATGCATATGGCATCTGGACTTAATGGTATCCGCCATGAACATTTCATTTTCAGATAGAAGGAAGAAATAGACTCCTTCCAGCGGCTCTTCAATGGTCTTCAAGAGCGCATTCTGTGCTTCCTGACCTATTTTATTGGCTTCATAGAAAATAATGACTTTCTTATATCCTTCGTAAGGCCTAAGGGAAGCTTCAATTACAACATCCCTCACCTGATTTACAGTGATGATGGTTTTTTCAGGTCTTACACGTACGATATCGACAGAATCCCTGTCTCCAAACCCCAGAATTTCTCTGGACAGCGTTTCCACCAGCAGTGATTTACCTATTCCATCTGGTCCAATGATAATATGTGCATGAGAAAGGGTATCGTTTTCTATGGCTTTCAGAAACCTCTCTCTAAGTTTGAAAAATCCAATCAAAACCAATACCCTCCTAAACTAAATCTTAATAAAATTATCCACATCCATTACAAAGATGGTTGCACCACCTACTTCAATATC
This sequence comes from Proteiniclasticum sp., assembly GCA_035469845.1. Taxonomy (GTDB): domain Bacteria; phylum Bacillota; class Clostridia; order Clostridiales; family Clostridiaceae; genus Proteiniclasticum. The sequence goes on from DATIRH010000212.1 coordinate 8,976, forward strand.
TACTGGATAAGGTACATATACGCCTGTGGTCGTTGATAGAGGTGAAGGATTCGTCACCACCTGATGTCTTGTCTTGCATGTCTCTTCGATAATACCCAGTACTGTATCGACCTTATCGGCTTCGATACCAATCATGAGCGTTGTATTACCAGACTTCAAGAATCCACCCGTGGTTGCAAGTTTCGTTACTCTATAACCTTTTTCGTTTAATAAATCAATCACGTCGATAGCATCTTCATCATTGACAATTGCGATTATAAGTTTCATATTAACACCTCCAATTGTTACCTTCTATTATACTATATTTTAGTTAAAATTGAAACGAACCCTTATAGCTTGTCAACGGTTTCAAGATATATGTCGTTAAAGATATCTTCTTTAGAGCGCATCCTTCCGCCTTCTACACAGCTTATTTTGGTCCATCCGTACTTGTCTGCTACATAGTGTGCATTCACATAGGACGTATCCAGATGATGCTGATCTCCTTCGTGGATATCCTTTTCGCTTTCTCCCGTGATCTTGTTCTTTCTTTCCCTTGTGATCTCCATGGATACCTCCGGAGGTACATCAAGAAAGAATACCAGATCAGGTTTCGGAATACCATACATCTCAAACTCCAGATGCGCCAGCCATTCTAAAAACTGATCTCTTTCATCCTGATCCTTGATTTTAGATGCCTGATGAACCATATTTGCTGTGGTATATCGGTCTGCGATGACCACTCCACCAGATTCGTAGAATTTCTTCCACTTTGTTGTGTAGGAGGCATACCGATCCACTGCAAAGAAGCTTGAAGCCACATACGCAGAGATATCATCGGGATTCTTGCCGAAATCTCCTCTTAAATACATTTTCACCAAAGAGGAACTTTCTGATTTATAATCCGGAAATTCGATTTTCAGAACTCTTATCCCTTTATTCAGTAGAGTACGATAAAGCTTCTCAGACTGCGTCTGCTTTCCTGAGCCATCTACTCCTTCAATAACGATTAATTTCCCTTTCATCTGCTACCTCACCACGATCTATACTATCTATCAGTTTATTTTGTCCATTTTCAATTATACATTATTTAGCTCTTCATTACACTAGAACGTAAGAAAAGACATCATAGTCGAACTATGATGTCTCAATAGCATGGCTTATTTTATTTAACATTGATTGGCTCGGACTGAAGTAGAAAGTCTTCATATTTCCTTCCACAGTGCATTCACAGCAGAAGTCCAGTTTCATCATGTTCCTTGAATAATTTTTAGTTAAGGCTCCTAGTAAATTCCATCCAGGTTTTTCGTTATGGAGTGCCTGTATTTCAGAAAGCTTCACCTTCTCAACGAGATGACTCTTTCCTCCTGATATACGATGAATGATCAGGTCATCCGCTATGATTGAATAGCGATAGATTTCTTTTGTCTTTGCCATTACGTTGTAGCCTGCCAATAGAAAAATCATTGCAAGCACTAGATCCATTGCGCTCTTGATCTCCTGATGAAATCCCAATCTGGTCCCGACAACTGATACTAAAACAAGCGACAGACCAAATATAATCAGTAAACCGATAAGCGGTTTTGTATTTCTTTTCACTTTTTCATTGTAGATACAACTCATATTTTTATGCCCTCCGAGTACCTTCTTTTCTGTCTTATAAGGCACTTCATACACACATGCTATTATACGTAGTTTATCCGTTAAAAGCGAATGGCTACAGACGTCATAGCAACCTGAAAAAGGCCCAATTCATCCACCAAACGGCTTTTCAACAATATTACACAAGCTAATCTCGATTAATCTCTGATTTGCTCTTATTCCCTATGACTCCTGAAAATAAAAACAGCTTTTTAGTGACTAAAAAATGTTGTTGTTCGGTTACACTTTACTAAGGCTTTTTCTACAATCCCCTCTTTTTAAGCGCTGTTGTGATTCTGCTTAAAGCATCCTCCAGCACACTCCTAGGACAGGCCAGATTGATTCTTTCAAAACCACTTCCTTCTTCACCGAAGAAGTATCCTTCATCCAGAAACACCATCGCTTCCTCATGCAACATTTTTTCAAGTTCTTCCTTTTTCATGCCTAAAGCTCTGAAATCGAGCCATTGAAGATAGGTACCTTCCAGGTCATACACATGAATCTGCGGATGATTCTCTGCCATATGTTTTTTGACCAGCAGATGATTTTCATGGATTACTTCGATCGCTTTTTCCAGCCATCCTTCACACTCATTGTAAGCCGTTTTACAGGCCTCGTAGCCCAAAGCATTGAGGTTCATCACTGCAGTTCTGTTCATCTCCCGAGTGCAGTATCTCTTTATTTGTCCATTTGGAATGATCACATTCGAAGTATGCATTCCTGCCAGATTAAACGATTTGCTAGGTGCTGTGAAAATCACTGAATTATTCTTTGCCCATTCATTAAGACTAGCAAACACGAGGTGTTTATGTCCAGGCATGATCAGATCAAAATGTATCTCATCTGAAAGTACAAGAACATCGTGTTTTTCACAAATTTCAGCCACTTTCAGAAGCTCTTCTCTTGTCCATACTCTTCCTACCGGATTATGAGGGTTACAGAAAAGCAGGGTATTGTTCATAGGATCGCTGGCCTTTTTCTCCAGATCTTCAAAATCAATCTCATATCGACCATCTACTTCTTTTAATTCATTTCTGACAAGTTTACGTTTTCCTCTTTCAACGGCTATATAGAAGGGATAATAGACTGGCGGCATGACAATAACACCTTCATCAGGCTTTGTCAGTGAGTCTATGGCCATATGAAAAGCACCCACAACACCAGGAGTTGTCAGTATCCATCTTTCCTTGATATCCCAGTCATGTCTTTTCTTCATCCACCCTATCACTGCATCAAAGTATTCCTTTGTCGGTCCTGTATACCCCAGAATATTATTATCCAGATAAGTCTTCAAGGCTTCCACAATTTCAGGAGGCGTTTTAAATTCCATATCCGCTACAGATAAAGGAACTATTTTTTCCTCTACCACTTTTGAATTCCATTTGATCATCTGTTCATACTTGAATGAACCTGTATTATAACGGTTCATCACGGTTTCAAAATCATACTTCACTCAATCCCACTCCTTAAAATTTCATTTCTATCATTATAACATAGGTCCTAGAACGAACAACCTGTTCCTTCGTGAAAACGAAGCTTTCCAAACAGGAAAGCTTCGACATATCACTTATAATAGATGCTCTACTTACTTATGCTACGTACAGGTCTCCCCTCAATGTACCCTCGATAGCCCTGCGGTTCCATCTGAAACCTTGGACCATCTTCATCCGCATAAGTAAAACCATAGAGTTCAGGCTTATACTCATTCATGACTTTCCAGAGATCTTCAATGGCTTCTCCAAATTTCTCATCTTCATAGGGTTCTCCTTGGAAGATCATCATCTTGCAAGGTGGAAGCGTGATGATCTCAAACCCTTCTGGAATCTCTCCATCATAGCCAAATGGAACCTCTACTCCCTGCACATATCTGGAAGTGCCCTCCGCTATAAGATGCTCCGGCAGCCAGAACCCAGCAGGTTCATAGAGCGCTTTATGAATTGAGGACAATACACCCCATACATCACAACCGACTTCTTCACAGTATTCAAAGTAATGAGTTGCCTTCTTTCCTCTTAAGAGAATCAGCTTCCTTTCTGGACGTTCCACAACCTGCACAAAAACAGTACCGGTCTCTTTTTCCTTGTTCATTTTCACATCTCCTTTTTGAATCATTAAGTAGTAATCCCTGATTCTCGTGGGCATGAAAAGCTTCACCGGTTTCTTTTCTTTGCTGTATCTTTTCGGTGGAATACCAAACTCCTTTGAAAAGGCTCTTGTGAATCCCTCATGGGAGTCAAAGACAAAATCAAAGGCTACATCCACAATCTTCTCATGATGATCACGAAGCACCAGTGCCGCCTCACTAAGTCTTAGAGACCGCACATACTCGAAGGGAGTCTTTCCCAGAAGCTCCTTGAATATCTTCGCGGCATGCCACGGAGAGTACCCTGCAGCATCCGCCAGATTCTTCAGCGTGATCGGTTCATGAAGATGACTCTCTACATAGTCCTGCATCTTCTGTACTGCATTTATTTTCTCCCAACGTTCCATGGACTACCTCCTTACTGTAAGGATATCAAAAGACAGAAGCAATTTCTTGACCTTCCTTGCGAAAGTATCTGTTGGTTTAATTTACCGAACTTTAGATAGTATGTATCCAGTAACAACGTTCATGACGAACATCAGGCCTCCAACAATTGCAGCACCAAATGAAAGATAGAAATGCCCTTGAATTTCCCCAATAATTACTACCGCCAGTGAAAGAAAGAGTGTCCCGATAAAAGTATAGTATGATGCTTCTCCACGAATCACTCTAATTCTTTCATCATTTGAAAGCACTTTCTCCATGGTCTTTAATTTGGGGTTTCTCATGAAAATAATTGTAGATGAAACAGTAGTTCCTATTGCTGCACCTAATAGCTGAGAGAAAAATTCAATAACACTATCTCCGCCGCCATTGATGTGAAAAATCACACCTCCGATGAAATACCCTACTATTGTCCATACGAATATAAGTGCATACTTTCTGGTTAGCTTATTTTCCATTTTCTTCCTCCTCGTATAGAAATACATCTTCGATGGTGCACTGGAATAC